>NZ_KV836138.1:0-114290 GCF_001838255.1 Corynebacterium sp. HMSC073B01
CCGGAAAAGACACACTTTTCTTTACTTAACCCCCGCATCCCCATCAACGGGCCCTACAAAAAAATCACCGCGAGAAAATTCTCGCGGTGATTTCACTGTGCCAGATGATGGATTCGAACCAACGAAGGCAATGCCGACGGATTTACAATCCGCTCCCTTTGGCCGCTCGGGCAATCTGGCGTGCACTCTTAAACGGTGCGAATGGAATGCTACCCACTACTCTGTCATTTACACAAATCGGCAGGTCGAGAGGATATTTCCCTACCTGGATTCACCCCTCAGCAGAACTCACCCCAGAGCAGAGCTCACCTCAGAGCAGTGCTCACCCCTAGGCCCATCTCGCCGATGGAGCTCAATCCACTACCCCACGCGCTCCACGGTGTAGCGAGCAACGTGACGCAGGGACTCCTTGGCCGCACAGTCAGGAAGGTCAGCGATGACGCGGTCGGACTCATCCAGCAGTTCATTGACCTTCTCCATCGCGCGAGCCACACCGTTGGTCTGAGCCAGGAGCTCGAGGGCCTCGTCGACAAGCGCGTCGTCGGAGACTGGGCCGACAAGAATCTCACGGAGACGGTCAGCGGCTGGGGTGTCCTCCTGCAGCGCGTAGAGAACCGGCAGTGTGAAGACGCCCTCGCGCAAGTCAGTGCCCGGAGTCTTGCCGGACTGATCGGTATTGGAGGAGATGTCGATAATGTCGTCGACAATCTGGAAAACGATACCGATTAGTTCGCCATAGCGGCGCAGTGCGTTGGAAATCTCGGCCGACGCACCGGCGTGATAGGCGCCGAGATAACCGGCCGATGCGATGAGCACACCGGTCTTTTCGGCAATGACCTTCAGGTAGCGCTCGATGCGCTCTTCAATCGGCAGGTCCAAGTCGTTGAGGCACTCGCGCATCTGGCCTGTGACAAGAACACCGAAGGTCTCAGCGAAGTGAGCCACGCTCTCGGAGCCGAGCTCTGCCAGCAGGCGGGACGCAGCAGCGAAGAGGTAGTCACCGGCCAGAATGGCGACGGTGTTGTCCCAGCGCGAGTTTGCGGAGGGCACGCCGCGGCGCTTATCCGCTTCATCCATGACGTCGTCGTGGTAGAGCGTCGCCAGGTGCGTCAGCTCCAGCACCGTCGCGGCGGTGATGACCTTATCGCTCTCCGGGTTCTCCCCGAACTGCGCGGCCAGCATGGTAAACATCGGGCGGAAGCGCTTACCACCAGCGTGAGCTAGGTGGGAAACCCGTTCGACTAGGAAGTCCTCGCCGCGCCCCAGCTCGGTTATCAGGAGGTCCTCGCTCTTGCGCATTCCCTCGGTGATTGTTGCTTCCAGCGCCTCATCAACGAAGTGAGAACTAGTGGCGGTGTGCTCACCAGTGCCCTGAGCACTTCCGGAACTAAGCCCGGAGTAGTCTCCAGTACGCATTCGAGACCTGCCTAACTGACGATAAAAGATAAGAAACTGCTAAATAAACTACCTTACGAGCATAGTGGCTAGCAGACCAGTTCCCATATTTGTTTCAACGTCGTTATACGCTGGGGCAATGACCTCAAGCCCGATTTCGCGAGTTTCCCCCACGTTCGACGGCACCGTCGCTCTACCCAGCAGCACTGACGTGCTCATTGTTGGCGCAGGCCCCACCGGCTCCGCAGCCGCAATTCACGCCGCCCGCGCCGGTTTTTCGGTCACTGTGGTCGACTCCCAGCGCTTCCCGCGCGACAAAACTTGTGGCGACGGGCTCACTCCTCGTGCCATCGCTGAGCTACGTCGTCTAGGGCTTGACGACGAGCTCCTGCGCCGCAACCGCAACCGCGGACTCAAGCTGCACGGCTTCGGCGGCTCCATCACCGCACCTTGGCCAGATGATGCCTCCGGCACTTTTCCCGCTGTCGGATCCGCGATGCCGCGAGTTGAGCTCGACACCTTCTTGCTCAATGCCGCCGCCGATGCCGGTGCACAGGTCTTCGATGGGGTCGCTGCGCGGAAGGTAATTCTCGGAGCGCTGAACACTGGCGGCACGCGAGGGCACGGTGTGCGCGCGGTGGAGCTTTCCGACCGCGAGGGCAAGCCACACACCATCTCGGCCCGCTGGTTGCTCGTGGCCGATGGGGTCCGCAGTACCGTCGGCAAGCAGCTGGGGCGCGCGTGGCATCGGGATAGCGTCTTTGGCGTGGCCGCGCGGTCGTATGTCAGCTTCGACAGCTCGGACGTAGCGGATGACTGGATTCACTCGCACCTGGAACTGCGCAGCTCCGATGGGCAGACGCACCCGGGCTATGGCTGGATTTTCCCGCTGGGAGAAGGCCGGGCGAATGTGGGGTGTGGGGCGCTGGCGACATCGGCACGCCCGGCGCGCACGAATGTGAAGAAGTTGCTGCGCGAGTACCACGGACAGGTGCGCGATCAGTGGCAGATGAGCGAGCCGGAGCACGTGACGTCGGCGCTGCTGCCGATGGGCGGTGCTGTATCGAATGTGGCGGGGCCCAACTGGGCGTTGCTCGGTGATGCTGCGTGCTTAGTCAACCCGCTCAACGGTGAGGGCATTGACTACGGCATGGAGTCGGCGCGACTGGCAGTGGAGCTGATTAGTTCGATTGGTGCGGGCCGCGATGGGCTGACGCACTCCTGGCCCGCCCTCCTTCGCGAGCACTACGGCACCGGCTTCTCGCTGGCTCGCAAGTTGGCGCTGACGCTGACGTACCCGAGCTTCCTTCCCACGGTCGGCCCGCTGACCATCGGCGCCCCGTGGGGAAGCCAGCTCATGGGTGTTGCCGCACGCCTGATGGGAAACCTGGTCACGGAACACGACCGCGACGTAGTGGCGCGACTCTGGCGCGCTTCGGGGAGAGCAGCGCTGGCCTCCGATAAGTGCTTCGGACGCCAGCCCTGGCAGTAGGAATCGCTTTACGACGGACCCTGCGACCCAGCCCGACTGAGAGCTAGCGAGCTACTGCACGGGCTTGGTTGCCGAGTGCAGCGCTGCGATACCGAAGGTGAGATTCTGCCAACCGGCATCCTCCCAGCCAGAGGCATTGATGTCGCGGGCAAGCTGCGGCTGGTTTGGCCAGGCGCGAATCGACTCCGCCAAGTACACGTAGGCCTCCGGGTTCGAGGAGACAACCTTGGCAATCTGCGGCAGTGCCCGCATCAGGTATTCCTTGTAGAAGGTGCTGAACACCGGCATCACGGGGGTGGAGAACTCGCAGACTGTTAGCTGGCCTCCGGGCTTGGTCACGCGAGCTAGCTCAGCGAGGCCCGCCTTGTAGTCCACGATGTTGCGCAGACCGAAGCTGATGGTCACCGCGTCGAAGGTGTTGTCCGGGAATGGCAGCTTCATGCCGTCACCGCAGACCTTGGGAACATCGCGGTGTGCACCGGCCTTGAGCATGCCTCGGGAGAAATCACAGGCAACGACGTATGCGCCAGACTTTGCCAACTCCACTGATGAAACAGCCGTACCGGCGGCCAGGTCGAGGACTTTCTGGCCAGGCTGCAGGTTCAGGCGCTTTGCCGTGCGCACGCGCCAGTAGTGGTCAATGCCACCGGTGAGCACGGTATTAGTGATGTCGTAATTCTTCCCCACGCCATCGAACATCGAGGCGACTTCGCTGGGATTTTTCGTTAAATCAGCCCTAGACACGATGTCCAGATTACGCGACCGACTTCTGACGCGTAGCAGCACCTGCATGGGAGGCATCAATCGCATCTGCTGCGACCTTGCTTGACGTCTCGGCCGCGGAAACCCCAGAAACCTCCTCGTAGTGGCGAACCAGGTCTGCACACAGTGCTTCCCAGGTGCGCTCGGTCACGGTGTCGCGGCAGCGGTTGCGCAGCTGCTTACGTGCCAGCTCATCGTCAACGAGCAGCAGCTTGTCGACCGCCTCAGCCAAATCGCGGGTGAAAGTCTTGGGTTCCAGCAGGTAGCCGTTGACGTCGTTGGTAATCAGGTCGCGCGGGCCGCCTGCGTTCGGAGCGATGGCCGGCACACCGGAGGCGTGGGCTTCCTGTACCGCCTGGCAGAAGGTTTCAAAGTCACCGGTGTGGACGAACACGTCCAGACTGGCGAATGCCGCTGCCAACTTATCGCCGGTGAGCTGTCCGGTAAAGACGGCATTCGGCATCTGCTTCTGCAGCTTCTGCAGCTCCGGGCCATTGCCGACAATGACCACCTGGATATCATCGCGGCCGTTCAGCGCCGCCAGCCGCTCTACGGACTTCTCCGCCGCGAGCCTGCCGACATAACCAACAATCGGCTTGCCCTCCGGGCTCCACTGCTTCCTGAGCTCTTCACTACGCTTTGTCGGGGTAAAGCGAACCGCATCAACACCGCGGCCCCAGCGGTAGACGTCACGAATTTTGTGATTCTGCAGGTCCTCAATAGTCGGCGACGACGGCGCCAGCGTTCGGGCGCAGGAGTTGTGAATCACGCGCGTCCACAACCATGCTGCCGTGGAGAGCCCCGCCAACTTGTAGTTCTTGGCAAAACCCGCAACGTCCGTCTGATAGATGGCCACAGCCGGGATGCCCAGTGCCTTGGCAGTCAGCGCGCCCGCACCACCGAGCACAAATGGCGAAGCCAAGTGGACAACATCCGGCTTAAACTGCGTCAGCGCCGACGCTACCCGACGGTTCGGCACACCAATCGGCAACGAATCAATCAACGGCACCATCACAGTGGGCACACGCTCAATGCGGTAGTCGCAGTAGAACTCTGCCTCTTCCTGCCAGTCCCGAGCACCCGGCGCAATCACCAGCGCCTCGTGTCCTTCACGGCGTAAGTGTTCCAACACCCGCAGCACGGAGTTTGTCACTCCATTGATGTTGGGCAAGAAGCTTTCAGCAATGATGGCAACGCGCATGGTGCTAGTTTTCCATCTCGTCGGAAAGCGAAAGTGACCCTCTGTTTACCTTTTGGGGATCTCTTTGTAAACGACGGGTTGCGCGCAACGACGACCACCACAACGGCGCGACAACGAGAAATGTAACCACAGCGATACTGGTCGCCGGGAGAAGTGACAGCGTCCATGTGCGCCCGGCGACGCGGACGACATTGGGATCAGTGCGGTCGTATTCGACGCGGACGCGCTGCCCCTCTTCCAGACCAACGGGATAGAGCAAACCGGTTGGTGGCGACTGAAAATCACCATTCTCGTCGACGAAATCAACCGTGGTGCGAAGGAGCTCGACCGAGCGCACATTGGCTACGGACTGCCCCATGTTCGACTCGATATTGCGGTCATTAATGAAACAGCCAACCACCATGGCCAGGCACGACAGCAACAGGCAAATCATCAGAAAAAGCAGTACCTGACGAAGGAAGCGCGGCCAATTGGCCAGGGCAGCTTTCCACTGCATGGCGGTCGCGACCTCCTATTTTTCTGTCCCTGATTGTTTCCAGCTAGTGCTTATCCAGCACCCCAATCTCCGCATTGTATGCCAGCTTGTGATGCAACTGCCGACGCGTCGCACGCGTGGTCGCCACCTCAATGACGCGGATGCCATCGACGTCGGTATCCGGGTGCAACTGCGCGAGCAGATCTGGGAGGCGGTCAACGCGCACGTGCTCGACCCCGTAAGCCTGGCAGATGCCCTCAAAGTCCACGTCCTGCGGGGTGCCGAAGATGCGCTCAAAGCTTCCCCGCAGAACCGGGCTGCCCGCCTCCAGCGTCTCGAAAATACCGCCACCGGCATCATTGGCCACCACGATGGTGAGGTTTTCCGGCCTCGGCTCCAGCGGCCCAATCGCCAGCGCTGCGGAGTCGTGCTGGAACGTCAGGTCCCCCATAAGCGCAATCGTCCGCGGCGGGCGGATCTCGTCGGCATGCTCGCGGTCGGACGCCAGCGCAATACCGATTGCCGTGGCCACCGTGCCGTCGATACCCGCGGCACCTCGCCCCGCATACGTGTTCACCCCCGGGAATGGCAGGCCCGTGTACGACGCATCGCGCACCGGGTTCGACGCGCCCAGCACCATATTGTCACCCGTGCGCAGGCTATCCGTCAGAGCCGCCGCCACATGAAATCCGGTCAGCGGTTCCTCCGCTTCAATCGACTCGGTAAGCGTCTCTCGCACGGACTTCACCGCCAATTCGCTGGCAGCCTCACAGATTTTCGTCCACTGCGGGTCCTGCTCCCCCAAAGTCTGCACATGCTTTACGACGGCCCTTGCGTTCGCCGTCACATCCGGGAACTCCACCCCAAAACCGTGGTTTTCCGCTTCGGAGACAACGGTCAGCTCGATATCCGGATTGGCCAGCAGCTTAGAGATACCTCGGTGCAGCGTCGGCCTGCCGACCAACACAATCTGCTCCGGCGGAATCTGCGCGAAAGTGCCCGCCGCAAGCGGGTGCACCGGGTGCGCCGGCGCATATGCATTCGGCTCAGCGATGGTTGGCAAATCCTCCAGCGCCGGCAGGTGCGGGGCATTCGAACCCGCAATCACGAGTGTGCGGCGGCTGATGTCAATTGTGGCTGTGCTAGCCGCGTTGGCCGGGCCGGTTGCGGTGGCGGCCACGCCGACGTTGTTGCTGTTGGTAGGCGCAATCGTGGTCCAGGGGCCGCCATCGGCGCGGCCCTCGGGGATGTCGGCGACGGAGTCGTCGTCAGGCACGAGCGGTTCGACAAAACGGACGTTAAGGTGGCCGGCGCCGGATGCCATGGCGGCGACAACGCGATCGATGCGGGCGCGGATCTGCGCGGCGGTGGCCTTCGTGACCGGGGCGGTGCCGTCCAGATCGAACTCGACGACGGAGGCATCAGCGAACAGGCGGTCCTGGACGATGGTCTGGTTCGCGCCAGTGCCTCGATAATGCGCGGGGCGGTCGGCGGTCAGTGCCAGCAGCGGAATGCCCGACGCGGTGGCTTCCACCATGGCGGGCACGAGGTTCGCCACTGCTGTGCCGGACGTTGTAATTACCGGGGTCACCTTGCGGGTGCGCGAGGCCAGGCCGAGGGCGAGGAAGGCGGCGGAGCGTTCATCGATACGTACGTGGAGGCGAACCTTCGCCGCGTCGGCGGCCTGGACCAGAGCGCGGGCGAGCGGGGCGGACCGGGAACCCGGGCACACCACGGCATCGACCATGCCGAGACGCAGCAGCTCATCGATGATGAGGCCCGCTACCACTGCGGATGGGGCCGCGGGGGCCGCGGGGGCTGTATGGGCTGCGGAGGTGTGGGGCGTGGCGTCGGTTGCCGAGGCTGGGGTGCCAGCATCGGTGGCGGCGGCATTGGTGATGTTGGTGCCCTGAGCGTGCGTAGTCTGGGAGGTGTCCTGGTTGTCGTTCACACTCAATAGGCTACTTGTCAGGTCGGATATCGGGCTCGTTGGGAGTTACTGACCCCGTTTATGACAGTTTGGAGCCGTTTTTCGAACTCAAAGTGTCATAAACGGGGTCAGTATCTCTGGATGCTCCGTGAGTTGGAGCAGGTTGTAGAGCAGCTACAGGTGGGATAGGCCGCCAGGTGCGCCACTACAGGTGGGCGTACGCCGCGCGGAGGCGGTCGAACCACCAATCGCGGCGGGGATCCGGCGCGGCGAGCTCGGCCAGGCGGGAAGGGTCGGGCGCGGGGTTGGTGACGGGCAGTCGGCCATCGATAAGTGGGCGGGGCTCGATGACGTCCTCGATAAACAGCGAGGACGTGGCCAAACCCGCCGCGTTCGGCTCCGGCTGCAGCTCGGTAGTAGGCAGGGCCGCCGCCGCGAACAAGCCGGCAGCCATGCCAACGCCGGTGTCCAACGCGCTGGCGACGGTCACCTTCATCTCCAGCTCCTCGGCCAACCGAAGCAAACGGCGTGGCCCACCAAGTGGCGCGACCTTCATTACGCCCACGTCAGCCGCCTGCTCGCGCGCAACCAAATACGGATCCTCAGCCTTGCGGATCGACTCATCGGCCGCAACCGGGCAAAACTCCCCCACTGCGTCGCGGACCTCGCGGAGCTCGGCGACAGTCGCAACGGGCTGTTCCATATACTCCAGCGGGCCCAACTCATGAGCGGCGCGGATGGCCTGCTCCACCGACCAGCCACGGTTCGCATCCACCCGCACCACAGGTTCATAGCCATAGGCTTCGGCCACCGCGGTGCGGACGGCGGCTACGCGCTCGATGTCGTCGTTAAGCGATTGGTCGCTCTCTGCGACCTTGACCTTGAACGTGCGGCACCCGGGGTAGCGCCCCACGACCTCCGGCACCTGCTCGGGCGTGACAGCGGGGATGGTGGCGTTGACCTCGACGAACTCGCGCTTCGGGGTGGGCAGGCCAACGTATGCGCATTCGATGGCCGAGCGCAGCCACGCGGCAGCTTCGGGCGCCTCGTATTCCAGGAAGGGCGCGAACTCGCCCCAGGTGACGGGGCCGTCGATGAGGAGCGCCTCGCGAGTGGTGACGCCACGGAATTTCACTGCCATGGGCAGAGCCACGACGTGGGCGCGGCCGAGGATGTCGTCGATTGGCGGAAGCTGGATGTTGGGCGCAGCGGACACAGACATACCCCTCATGCTAGAGACCTTTATGCTGGAAGCCATGACTGATACCGCGAAGTACTCGACCGATAACCCCTTCCGCCCCGAGCAGTGGAAGACGGTTGATGGTTTTGAGGATTTGACCGACATCACCTACCACCGCCACGTCGGCGAGGGCCGCGAAAACGGCATTGTGCGTATTGCGTTTGATCGCCCGGAGGTTCGTAACGCATTCCGCCCGCATACCGTCGATGAGCTCTACCGCGCGCTCGACCACGCGCGTCGCACCCCGGATGTCGGCGTTGTGCTGCTGACCGGTAACGGCCCGAGCACCAAGGACGGTGGCTGGGCATTCTGTTCGGGTGGTGACCAGCGCATTCGCGGTCGTTCCGGCTACCAGTACGCCACATCCCACGAGCATGACGACGCTACCGCGGACGCATCCACCATCGATACCGCGCGTGCCAAGGTCGAGGGTGGCCGCCTGCACATCCTGGAGGTGCAGCGCCTGATTCGCACTATGCCGAAGGTTGTCATTGCCGTGGTCAATGGTTGGGCCGCAGGTGGCGGACACTCCCTGCACGTGGTGTGTGACCTGACACTGGCATCCCGCCAGGAGGCCCGCTTTAAGCAGACCGACGCTGACGTGGGATCTTTCGATGCCGGCTATGGCTCGGCCTACCTGGCGAAGCAGGTTGGTCAGAAGTTTGCCCGCGAGATTTTCTTCCTCGGCCGTTCCTACGACGCTGAGACCATGCACCGCATGGGCGCTGTCAACGAGGTCGCCGACCACGCTGAGCTGGAAGATGTCGCGGTGGAGTGGGGCCGCATGATCAACGGTAAGTCCCCAACGGCGCAGCGCATGCTGAAGTTCGCTTTCAACCTGACCGATGACGGACTGATGGGCCAGCAGGTCTTCGCGGGCGAGGCTACTCGCCTGGCGTACATGACCGACGAGGCCGTCGAGGGCAAGGAAGCGTTCCTGGAAAAGCGTGACCCGAACTGGGACGAGTTCCCGTTCTACTACTAGGGGCAGTTAGGGGGGGCGCCGGCTGGGGCGCTCGTCGGGCCCTGCACTTTAGCGCTCATTCGTGGCTGTAGAACAGCCGAGAGCGTGCGCTACAGTCACGGGTCTGCGCTAGAGTGCCTCCGACGCTTCGACCGCCAGCCCGCCATTGCGAGTCGGGAGCACCGCACCTTCTACCTGATAAACCTCTCGCAGCATAGCTTCATTAATGACCTCTGCCGGAGGCCCTGCACTGCTGACCCGACCATCGGCTAGAACAACCACATGTTCGCAAAAGCGCGCCGCTTGCCCCAGGTCATGAAGTGTCATCACTACCGCGCAGGGCAATTCCCGCGCACACTTGCGTACCTGCCCGAGAAGCATCAATTGGTTACGCAGGTCGAGTGCGCTGGTGGGCTCGTCGAGAAGCAATACCCGAGGTCGTCGCACAACCGCCTGCGCAAAACTCACCAACTGCCGCTGTCCCCCAGACAACTCAGACATCAGCCGCGATGACAACGCAACCAACCCAAGTCGTTCAATGGTGGCCTGCACTTCTGCCCGCACTGTGGATCCGACACGCAGTGCGGAAAACCCAGAAAACGACTGTTGCCGGGCAAGCAGGACGCTTTCGTACACGGTCAATGAGCTCAGCGGCGGAGGGTCCTGTGGCAAATATAGAGATCTTTCAGCACGTACCTGCCCCGAGCAGTTTTCAAGGCCCGCCAAACACCTCAGCAGTGTCGATTTGCCAGCTCCGTTGGGACCGACCAACGCAGTCACGCTTCCCATCGGAAGAGGCCCAACGTCGACATTGTGCAGGACATGATGGCCGTCGTAAGCAAAAGACACTCCTCGCGCGCTAAGAGCGGACGATTCTGGAGGGGTTTCGCCGAGGGGTTTACCGTCAGGTTTACTGGGGCTGTCGTGATGACCATGTACAGCGTCGTTCCCGACAAAGCGACTTGCCTTTAGCCAACCCACATTTTCCTCCTCTGGCCAGCGATAATCGCGACAAATACGGGCACTCCTACAATTGCGGTAATAATGCCTACGGGAAGAATTACACCCGGTTGAATCACCTTCGACACTGCCGATGCCGCAACCAGAAGCAGCGCCCCTACCAAAGTCGAAGCAGTAAGAAAATAACGTTGATCTTCGCCTACCAATAAGCGCGCAACGTGTGGGCCGACGAGACCGATAAATCCAATCGTACCGGCCATCGACACAGCGGTTGCCGCCATAAAGGACACCACGATAAGGGTCAGCGCACGCAGTCGATCAACGTCTACGCCAAGGGCTTTTGCGCGGTCATCGCCCATCCGGAATGCAGTCAGCGACCAGGCATTGAGGTAAAAGAAGAGTAGCCCCATCACGAATATCACCGCGAGCAACGCAATCTGCGTCCAGTTCGAGCGGGTGAGACTACCCATCGTCCAGAACACAACCTGTTCCAACTGCGTCTCCGAGGCCAGGTATTGCATCAGGGCCAGTAGAGCGTCGAAAAAGAATACAATCGCGATACCGAGGAGAATCATCCCCTCGACTCCTGGGCCACGAAATCGGGAAAAGAGCAGAATCGCAGCGCAGGCCAGCATCGCGAACACCCACGCAGTCCCGGCCATCCCCAGCACCGCACCGATTCCCTCAGAAGCGAAGCCGGTGACCACAGCCAGGGCAGCACCGAATCCGGCCGCCGCTGACACGCCCAGGGTGTACGGCTCGGCCAGGGGATTTCCCAGAATTGTCTGCATTTGTGAGCCCGCCGCTGCCAGCGTCGCTCCGACGAGCACTGCAGTCACGGTCATCGGAAGCCGAATGTCGAAAACAATCTGGTGGTCAATGGGTCGCGCACCAACCGGATGGGTCAATGTATGCAAAACTTCGCTGGCAGGCATGCTACCGCCACCGAGTAGAAAGTCAGCAAGCGATGTCAAAGCCAACACCACAGTAATCAGAGCGATTATCACCCACTTCTTCCGTGCTGCGCGCTGATACCAGTGAAAAGTTGACTGCACCATTACTCTATCAGGGCTGACTTCCTGCTCCCCGCGAACGGCGTCTCCGCTCCCCTGCGTTGTTGCCAGGTTTCCGTGCGAAACTTGCATGTTCGACATCACTCCAGCCCAGTCCAGAAGGTGCCCGAGGCCTCGATTGGCAGGAACTTATCGTGCAGGTCCTGTACCTCTCGTTCAGTGTCAATGTCGCCGAACAAGTCCGGGTGCATGGCCTTTGCAAACATCTCGACTGCCAGGAAGTTATATGGCGAATCGTAAAAATGATGCCATGCGACGAAAGTACGCTTACTTTTCACCGCGTCGACTTCACGCACAGCGGGCTGCTTACCGACGACATCGTGAAGGGCCTTTTGCGCCTCTTCCTTCGATTCCGAGTAACCCAGCGGTACGTAATTTCCTTCCTTGACCGGAGTCTTACCCTGATCCCAGTCTGCGCCTGTGGCAATGATGACTTCAGGATTCTTCCCGGCCAATGCCTCTGGCGATACCTGCCCTTGCTTCGCATCAATCATTTCGTCGCCAAGGTTTAGTCCACCGGCAAAATTGACAATCTGCGCCAGGTTGGACTTGGCGAAGGTTGAGCAGCAGTCAAAGTAACCGGGTGCTCGCCACAGGAATGTCGGTGTCGGTGCTGGTTTCTTCTCGGCAAGGCGGTCAGCGACCTTGTTGACCTTCTTCTCGTAGTAGTTGATAAAGTCTTCCGCCTGCTTTTCACGCCCCAGCAGTTGTCCCATCATTCGAATACTGGGCTCGGTGTTTTTCACTGGGTCAATGAAGTAGTCGACAGTCACCGTCGGCACGCCTGCCTTTTCTAATCCATCAACGATTCCAGCATCTTTAGCCGCGTCGAAGACACCCGCATTTACTACGAAGACATCGGGTCGGGACTCCAGAGCCTGTTCCAGCGACATAGTGTTGTTGTAAATCTCGCCTGTGGTCGGGATGTCCTTGATTTTGGGGAACTTCTCAACGTAGCGGTCGTAAGTGGCTTTGTCGTTTTCCTTCAGGTCCTCTGGCCAGGCAACGATCTTGTCAGTTGGATTGTCTGGGTTCAGAAGCGCCGTCGTGTAAAGCATCTTCTGCCCGCCCATCAGGATTCGCTCGACATTCTGCGGGACTTTAACTTCGCGTCCTAGCGCATCGACGACGGTACGCTTCTCACTGCTAGCGGATGCGTCTCCATTTCCATCTGAGCAAGCGGCGAGAAGGACGAGCGACATGCATAGGAGTACCGCGAAAAGCACCCTTGCGGGGAAGTCACGCAGTAGCACGCTTGGAGTAAGAGGAGAACTAACCTTCATTTTCTTCTTTCCGGAGCAGGCGGTCAGTCGACCGCATATTCAGCTCCTCGGATCCCCTTCGGTAGAGGGAAAACGTCATCTTTACGTGGATGGTTCAGACTATTTCTGGATGGGTGTTACGAAGCTTCGGCCGTCACACGGAACTAGTGGGTTGCAGGTGACGCTGCAGAGCGCGGTAAAGCAGAGCAGCGGTCGTGGAAAAGCCAAGGATGAGCCCAACCCAAACGCCATATCCTTCCCAACGAAGGCCAAGGCCAAGAATCAGGAGAGCTGGAACCCCCACCGCCCAGTAGCCCCAAAGGGTCGCACTGAGACCCGACTTCGTGTCGCGCAGCCCACGAAGGAGCCCCACCAGCACGTTCTGGGAGCCTTTAGCGAACTGCTGAAGCACGGCAAGGCACAACAAGATTGTCGCTATATGGCGTACATCGGGATTGGCACTAACGTTGGAATCAGTAAGGAACAGTCCAACGACGTACTTGCCCAGTAGCAACCAGAGCAAACCGACGACGGCAAGATAAATACCCACTGCGTGCAAAACCCGACGTGATACCTGTTTGACTGCCTCGGCACCATCCGCTAATGCACGGCTGACCAGTATAGATCCTCCGTGCGAGAAGCCGATACATACTTGGTAGACGATATAAGCGAGTTGGTTAACAACGGTGTGCGCTGCCAGCATGACTGGGCTAACCAGGCCCATCGCTAGACCTGCGATAGTAGTAATCGCAGCTTCAGAGCCGTAGGTAAGCGAAACTGGAATCCCAAGCCGAATAATGCGCCTCATGCATGCTGCGTCGCCGGGCCTCGGAATGACCGCGAAGAATTTCCGTAGCTGACGGTCTCTTTGCAGCAAGCCAGCAAAGGACAGCAGGGTAAAAACCTGGACGCAGGTGGTCGACAGACCGATGCCCACCAGTCCCCATGCAGTTCCCCATTCATTGACACTTGTTAGCCGGAGGAATCCAGCGTTGAGAGCAGCGTTGACAACGATGGAGATGAGCGTAACCACCAGCAGAGAGCCCGGCCGACGCATGCCGACTGCAAACTGCCGCAGGACATTGAGCCAAATCATCGGGATAAGGCCTGGTGCAAGCGCGACCGTCATCGAGAACGCTAGCTCGGCAACAGTGTCGTCGATGGGCAAGATGAGTGCAAGCGCACCAAATGAAATCACGATGAGGCCACCAATGATTGCAGTTGCGGTACCGACGGCCATGCAACTGCGTACCGCTTGGCGGATTCGCTCAGCCGCAACTTCCTCGCCTGTCTTTTCCCACTCCGACGCGGCCTCGGCTACTAGGTTGCCTCCGGCGGTGACCATACCGACACACATGGTGCGAATCTGGTTGTAGAACTGCATTGCGAGTCCGCCGCCGGCAATTGCCACTACACCGAGGGTCTGCAGCATCAGCACATCGGTCGTGGTTAGCGCAACCCCCGCTAGCTGAACGCCCGCGATGGGTAGCGCAAGCGAATAGACATCACGGTAGGACACGGTTTGCTGGCCAATTGCACGAGCTGGATTTATCACCCGGCCACCTCGAAGGAACTAGCAATGGCACGAGAATCACCATAGGCTCTGAGCATTCGCGAAACTTGACGCTCCATAACTTCTGAATACAAATGATTTTTCTGAAGCCAATCAGTATCAAAAATTGTGTCGAGATATTTCTCACCAGCATCACAAACAATGACGACCATTGTTGTTCCTGCCTGAAACTCGTGTAGATGACGCAAACCTTCGTAGATTGCAGCACCTGCTGTGCCTCCAACCATGAGCCCATGTTCCCTAGCCAACACTCGGGCCACAGCGAATGCCTTGACATCGCTAACTTTGACTCCATGGTCGATGAGGTTGTAGCGGGAGTTCGCGAGGCTCCAACTTTTTGGCAGTCCATTAGCGCGTATGGCATGCCGCTTTCATCGTCGTAGAGACTAATGGTGGTGTAGTACTTATCTGGGTTGTCGCTTCCGTGGCGATAAGAGGTCTTGTATCCAACGAGATCACGGTTGGCATCAAAACCGAGCATCGAAAAAGCAATCGAGTCCCGGCTCTCAACCGGTAAGTCAATCATCATTTTTGTCGGGCACTGCGAGGAACCTTCCGCGAATGCCAAGTATCCATCTTCTACTGCACGGATAACCAGCGAAGGTTCGAGTTCGATATCTTCCAAGTCCGATCGGGTCAAAAGTCGAAGCCTTGGAGTTTTTGAATCAATCAATAGAAGTCCTTCAAGCAAGTAACGATTGATAGCCAACCATTCAATCAACAACAGGATAGCCTACAATATCCACCATAGGTATGGCTACCCTAAGTTCTAAATTCTATCGGCGATCACAGGCAGTGAAGGTTCAATGACTCCAAGCTGGGCGCTAAGTAATATCGCTACTCTAAGGCGACGACGCCGTCGCACACGGCGGCGAGAAGCCTGTGTTCATGGCTAATCATGAGAACACCGCCGCCAGATACGGCGAAATCCCGGATGACCTCGACGATTGCCGCGGAGTTGGCGGCGTCGAGCATGGCGGTCATCTCGTCGCAGATGAGGTAGCGTGGACCGGCGGCCAGGGTGCGAGCGACTGCGGCACGCTGGAGCTGCCCGTCTGAGACCTGGCTAGGGAAGCGATCGAGAAGGTCCGGAGTCAGCCCAACGTTTCGGATGAGCTCGTCGATGTCCACACTTTTCCCGGTTCGCTGACCATCCCGCCGCCCTTGCCGCCCCTGTCGTGCGGCTGAGCGAATGGTGCGCCCCAAAGTCATCCGCGGGTCGCAGGACCTTCGGGGAGACTGAAACACCATCCCAATCTGGCCACGAACCCGCTGCCCGGCGCGGCTGCGCAC
Organism: Corynebacterium sp. HMSC073B01; assembly: GCF_001838255.1. NCBI lineage: Bacteria > Bacillati > Actinomycetota > Actinomycetes > Mycobacteriales > Corynebacteriaceae > Corynebacterium > Corynebacterium sp. HMSC073B01. The sequence continues at coordinate 15,621 of NZ_KV836138.1, forward strand.
AGCGCCGACCGGCACCCCGTCGCAGAAGCACTGCCCTAAATCGGGCACTTCCAGGCCTGCGAGGATACGGCCGAGCGTGGACTTGCCAGCCCCCGAAGGCCCACGAAGCCCGACGATCTGCCCTGGATCAACCCTGATGGAAACGTCCGATAAAACGACTCTCGCAGAGCCGTCCTTGGCGCCGAATGACTTCGACACGTTCTCGGCGACCAGCGCTTTGCCACTCGCCTGCGCGTCACAGCTCACCGAAGCCTGCTCACTCACCAACGCCTTACTCACCACAGCCTCCTCGTTCATTTCCCCGCCTCCTCGAGCCTGCGCGCGTAGCAATAGTCCTCGTCCAGGTTCGTCAAGCTCGGCACCACGCCGGGCATCGGCCGCATGCCGTTTTCGGGCAGCGCTGCGAGCAGGTCGCGCATGTATTCGCTGGCTGGGGCCTCAATCACCTGTTTTGCCGGTCCCGTCTCCTCAAGGCGCGATGCGTACATCACTGCAACTCGGTCGGCGATGCCGCTATCGCGCAGCTCGGAAATGTCGTGCGTAATTAGCATGACTCCCACACCACTGTCGGCGATTTGGCGAAGCATGCGCAGCAGGGCCATGGTCAGGTCGGGGTCGAGGGAGGCCGTCGGCTCGTCAGCAATCACCAGAGCAGGGTCGCCAGCCAGGGCGAATGCCACTGCTGCGCGCTGCGCCATACCCCCGGAAAGTTCGTGGGGATACAGCGCCGCGACCTCCGCATCCAGGCTGACTCGCCGCAGCATCTCCTCCACCGTGTGGTTGCGCCCCAGAACGGAAATTGTTTCTTTTAGCTGTGCCCCGACCGTGCGCACCGGTGTCAAAAACGTCGCCGCCGACTGCGGTACTAGCGCGATTTGCCGCCCCGCCAGCTCCTCGTCAGTGCGAGCAAGGCCCGCGCCGGTACGTCGCCGCGCCAGAATTTCGATGGGCTCGGCGTTCCTCTCCGCTTCTGCACCACTGTCAGCTGCCCCTTCGCGCGGATAGAAACGCACCTGCCCCTCTACTCTCGCGTGCGGCGGCAGCATGCCAACCACCGCCGAGGCAATAATCGACTTTCCGCAGCCCGACTCACCCACAACCGCGACGACCTCTCCCCTACCCACAGTCAGGGACACGCCCGTCGCGGCATGCACCACGTCACCACCGCGCAGGGGAATCCGCACTGTCAGTCTCTCAATGTCCAGCAGCTTCTCTCGCTTGCCGACGCCCTCCCGAGCACTCACACCAGCACCTCCTGTCCGGTCACCCGCTCCTTCAAATGCGTGCCGACGGCCGCAATACACAACGTTGTGGCGACGAGGAAAAACGAGGGAAACACCAAAATCCACCAATGGCCGAGAAGCAGGGCGCCCTCGGCGTCGGCAAGCAGAGTCCCGAGAGACGGCTTGTGCGGCGGCAGGCCCACCCCAAGGAAAGACAGCGTCGACTCGTGCCAGATTGCGTGCGGGATCAGCAAGATAAGGCCGACCAAGGACTGCCCCAATGCCGCCGGAACAACGTGCCGAGCTAGCACGCGTGCGCGGCTCATTCCGGACAGGAGCGCGGCCTCGACGAACTCGGCGCCCCGCAGATGCAGCACGGACGCACGGACCGTTCGGGTGATGGTCACCCAGTGCGTCAGTACCAGGGAGATGATGATTGCGGGGACCGAGCCTCGGAAAAGGCTGACGATGAGCAGCCCCAGTAGCAGGTGCGGCAGCGCGTTGGTGACGTCGGCGCTGCGCATAATGACGCGGTCGACGCGCCCGCCGAGCATGCCTGCGGTAACGCCGAGGACGATACCGACGATCGCCGAGCACACTGCCGTGACCAGTGCAATGAAAAGGGAAATGCGCATTCCCGCAGCAACTCGAACGAAAACGTCGTGCCCCTTCGAATCGGTACCGAAGAAGTGCTCAGGCCCCGGGGCGACACCGGAATTGGCGAAGTCGGTGAGCACCAGGTCGGAGTCGTGAAACAGCGGAGTTAAAAAGGCGTAGGCAGCGATGAGGACCAGGCACGCCACGGCCACGACCGGGGCGACCGGCCTCTTTGTCGTTTTAAGCATCTGCATCCACCCGTGGGTCGAGGACGACGAAGGCGACGTCGGCAAGCAGATTTCCGAGCAGGACGATAGCCGTCGTCGCGATAGTGAGAATGCTCAGCAGCGGAAAGTCCAAGCTCTGAGCCGATTTGACCAGCGCGGTTCCGAGCCCAGGCCACGCGAAGACCGCCTCCACCAGTGTCGATCCGACGACCAGCTCAGACAGTCGCGCGCCGATGAGCGCGAGGAAAGGCGGCACTGCGGTCGGCAGGATATGGGAGAAAATAATCGTTCGGCGCGGAATGCCGCGGACCTGCGCTCCGGTGACCGCGCCGGAGTCCATGACCTCGACGATGGACTCACGCAACGACAGCACCAGCCACGGCACCTGCGTAATCGCAAGAACGACAGCTGGCAGCGTAAGGTGCGCCACCGTAGAGGAGAAAGTCACGGGCTCGCCCGGGTAGGTCAGGCCTCCGGTGGGAAATAGCTTCCAGGCCAACGCAAAAAGGCCGAGGCCGCCGAGTGCAACGACGAAGGGCGGGGTCGCCTGAATCACCGTCGAGATCGACAGGACTAGCCGGTCTAGCACTCCCCCGCGCCGCACCGCAGCCCACAGTGCCAGAACGAATGACAGCGCGATAGCTCCGGCAAGTCCGCAGGCGCCGAGCAGCATCGTCCACGGCAGACGCTCGGCGAGCACCTGCGTCACCGGCTGTGAGTAGGACCTCGAAATGCCAAGGTCGCCCACCGCCAGGCCCTGCAGCCACACCAACCACGACTCCCACCAGGGCCTATCCAGCCCCAACTGGTGAGAAATCGAGACTCTCTGCGCTTCGGTCAGGTTGCCCGCCTGACCTTTGAGATACGCATCCAAAGGGTCGAAGGGGCTCACCGCCGCCAGCGCGAACACTGCTGCCGTCACCGCCACAACGATGGGAACGGCTACCAGCACTCGCCTCACGACGATTCCTGCGACCTGCCGTTTCCGGCTCTTGAAACGGGGTTGATGCTCAGAGGGGTGTAGACGCGGGTGTGAGTGCGGGCGCGAGCGAGGGTGAGGACGTGGGTGTGGCTCGGCTTTTGTCATTTACTTGTGCCATGCCCCCAGGTTGAACCACGGGCCGAAGTTCAGGCCGTGGGCATGGGGCTCAAGGATGGCATCCGGGTGCGTGTAGCCACGGTCGCGCTCGACATAGACATGGTCAACGTAGACCAGCTGCAGCATGGCGGGCTTTTCGGCGTAGAGCTTCTGAATCTTACGGTAGAGCTCGTCTCGCTTGGCCTGGTCCGCTTCGACGCGCGCCTGGTCGAGCAGCTTGTCGATCTCCGGGTTGACGTAGTCGGAGCCGTTATCCCACTTGGCACCGGCACCCGGCTCAGCGTACTTGGAGTGCAAGATTGAGTAGATCTGGCCGTCGACGGAGTACGGGGTACCGCCTCCTCCCAGCATGACCGGGGTCTTGGCGTAGTCCTCGCGGGTGACAGACTTGGAATCACGGGCGACCGGATTGACCTCAATGCCGACCTTCTTCAGGTCGGAGGCTGCGGCCAACGTCAGGTCTGTGCGGGCGTGATCGCGGTTCGGGAAGTAGATGACATCGAACGCGGCGCGCTGGCCGTCCTTGACGCGGATGCCGTCCGAGCCCTTCTTCCACCCGGCGTCGTCGAGAAGCTTCTCGGCCTTCGCGGTGTCGTGCTTGATCTCGGCGGTCGGGTCGTAGGCGTCGCCGTAGAAGTCCGCGAGGAAGGTGGAGTTCGGCTTCGCGTGGCCCTTCATCACGTCTTTCGCCATGGCCTCACGGTTGACAGCCAGGTTGACCGCATTGCGGATTGCCTGGTCACCGGTGACCGGGTTGCCCGCTGGAAGGGTGATTCCGCGCCAGTCCGCCGAATGCGCCGACTCGACCTTGAATCCCTCCTGGCCTTCAAATTCCTGCGCCAACGCCGGCTCCATAATGGTTCCGTCGCCCTCGCCGCCGCGCAGCTGCTGAGCACGGGAGTTTTCGTCCTGATTGACTCGGTAAATGACTTTCTTCAGCTCAGGGGCCCCGCCGTGATAATCCTCGCGGGCCGTGAAGATGGCCTCGTCGGCACGCAAAGATTCGAGCTTGAACGGGCCAGTTCCCACGGGCTTGGTATTGAGATCTGAGTCCTCGGCGGGCTTCAAATCATCGAAGTTGAAGGCCTCCGACGGGGCGATGCCGTTGAGGAGCTGGTGATCGAATTCCGCGTACGGGATATTCAGCTCGAAGACGACCTTGTCTCCGTCGGCGTGCACCTCATCGAGCATTTCCCAGTTCGGAGCCTCAGAGGAGGCCGAGCGCTCGTCGAGGATGGCCTTGTAGGTCGCCACGACGTCCTCCGGCCCGAAGGTGGTCCCGTCGGAGAAGGTGATTCCGTCCTTGATTGGAACGGTCCACGTTTTGTTGCCATTGCTCGGCTCGGCGGGGCCGGAGGCTAGCAGAGGCTCAAAGTCGACGGGCTTCGTGGAGGTGTCACCCGACACCGGCTTGAGCCGGAAAAGGCCCTCGTAGACCGGGGAATCGCCGGACCTGCTGTAACCAGCAACCGGGTTGTATCCGCCGGTTTCGTTGTTATCCAGCAGGACCAGGGTCTGCTCGGCGCTGGCGCCGGAGTCCCCGGCGGCACCGGAGGCGGACTTATCATCGGGGTTCGAACAGGCGGTCAACCCGAGGCCACAAATCGCAAGTGCAGAGACCGAGACAGCCAGGGTTCGCCCCGTGCGGGTAGAAAACATTTACTCCCCTTTATTGAAGGATAGGCACAACTAAGTAGTAACCGTTTTCATTATCTACTCATTGGAAACTTTATTTCAATGGTTCAAAATCTTTTCTTCTTGTTGCGCAAATGTTTAGAACCCAGGTAAAAGGCAGAAAATCCCGAAGACCTGGTACGACGATGGCGGCAACACATAAGTGCTGCCGCCATCGACTCCCCCCATATTCGCTTATAAAGCGCTACGCTACCTTCGTAACCTCAAAACGCTGCTCCGGGTGGACGTAGGCCTCCTGCGCACGAACGAGCTCCAGCTCGCCAGAGCCGGACTCGTGCGTGACCTTTAGCAGCTCAAAGATGCTGGCCGCGGTGTTGCCCAACGCGACCGACAGGTCACCGTCAATACCGCGACCGCGCAGCAGGTTGCCCGCAAACAGCGCAGCCGTGACATCGCCGGAGCCGTTGCGCTTTAGCGGCAAGTATGGCGTCGCCACCAGCCATGCGCCCGAGCCGTTGACGGCGAGCATCTCAATCTCACCCTCCTTGCGCTCCGGACGCAGCACGCTGGTGACCAGCACGGACTCCGGGCCCATCTCACGAGCAGCATGGGCTGCCGCAATGGTGGACTCCAGGTCGTTGACCTCGCGGCCCGTCAGGTATCCCAGCTCAAACTGGTTCGGCGTAATCACGTCTGCCACCGGCACAACCTTGTCGCGCAGCAGCGGCGGGATGTCATCCGAGACGTGGCAGCCGCTCTTGGCATTTCCCATCACCGGGTCACACGAGTAAATGGCCTTCGGGTTGCGCTGCTTGGCCATCGCCACGGCCTCGATGATGACATCCGCAATATCGCTACCGCCCTGGTAGCCGGAGATAATCGCATCGACGTCGTCAAGCTTGCCCAGCTCATCGATACCCTTGATAACCTCGCTCACATCCATGGCCGGAATCATCGGGCCGCGCCACTGGCCGTAGCCGGTGTGGTTGGAGAAATCGACGGTGTGGACCGGCCACACTTCAAAACCTGCGCGCTGCAGCGGGAAAACAGCAGCGGAGTTACCCACATGGCCGTAGCTCACATGCGACTGGATGGACAGGATCGAGGGCACGCGGTTGAACTCCGCGACGGCTTCAGCTGCCTTTTCGGTAGGGGCCTGATTTTCGCTCATTCCTCTATATTGCAACGAATGCGCGAAAATCCCATATTCCCCTAGTAGGAGCTGGGTCGGCGCCTGCTGGCTTTGAGCTCAGAGCGGCGTTGCTTCTGCGCTTTACGACGGGCAATCGAGGCCCGACTTGGTCGAGTCCGCCGGCGCCTCGGAGGCGGTGGCTGCACGGCTTCCCGAATGAGATCCGCCAAGCGACGCCGGGCTTCCGCGCGGTTGCGCACTTGGGAGCGCTGCGTGGTGACCGACACGGTGAGTGTGGTGCCGTCGAGTCGGTGGCTGAGGTTCTGGAGAGCGCGGCGGCGGTGGACGTCGGAAAGCACGCTGAGCTCGGCAATATCGACCGATAGCTGCACCTTGGAGTCCGTGGTGTTAACGCCCTGACCGCCCGGCCCTCCGGAGCGTGCGAAGCGTTCAGTGAGTTCCGCCGCGGGGATGACGAGGCCCTTTGGGATGCCGGGACCTGGTGGGATGTTCAGGGGTTTCATGATGGCCAGTGTAGAGGGCGCGTTTGTAATCAGGGCGCGTTTCCTCTAATCCGCAGTTAAACAACAAATACTCACCTAAGCTGGCAAATAACATTTATCCACTTATAAAAACAGCAAGAAAAGGCAGGATTGAGACACCATGGCCACTTCTGATTCCCCGTCCATTTTCATCTCCGGCGGCGCGCAGGGCATTGGCCGCGCGGTGGCCGAGAAGTTCCTGGCTGCAGGCTGGACCGTCGGCGTCTACGACATCAATGAGGATGCCCTGGCGAAGCTCAAGGCTGAGCGCCCGGAGGTAATCGTCGGCAAGCTGGACGTGACGGACTTTAAGCAGTGGGAGGACGCGCTTGCGGACTTCACCTCCCACACCGGCGGCAAGCTGACGGTGCTGGACAATAACGCGGGCATCATCGGCGATGGCGATATCACTGACCAGTCACCGGAGATTATCCGCGCGCAGGTGGACATCAACTGCACCGGCCTGACGCTGGGTGCGAAGGCGGCGCACCCGTACCTGAAGCGCACCAAGGGGTCTCACCTGGTCAACATGGGTTCGGCTTCGGGTATCTACGGTCAGCCGCACATCGCGCCGTACTCTGCGTCGAAGTTCTACGTCTCGGGTCTGACGCAGGCTCTGGATTTGGAATGGCGCAAGGACAAGATCCGCGTCGTTGCCATCATGCCGCTGTGGGCGAAGACCAAGCTGGCGGACGTTTCCGCTGGTTCGACCCGTCGTCTTGGCGTGCGCATCACGCCGGATCAGGTCGCTGATGCCGTGTGGAAGGCAACGCATCCGCAGAACTTCATTGAGCGCCAGCGCCACTTCTACTCGGTGTCGGCAGCGGACTTTATCCTGCGCTACCTGGGCAAGATTGGTCCGCAGTTCCTGTCCCGCCCGGTTAACGCAATCATCGCGGGTTAAGAGGCAAACTAGACCTATGCTCTTTGATCAGCTCCCGCGCGACGATGCCCGCATCACGCCGGGAGTTGTTCATCTTCCGGGGTGGCTTCCATTGGAGCGGCAGGCGGGCATCATCACGCAACTCCGTGACATCGCCCGCGACCTTGCCGGAACTCCCCTGGCCATGACTCGCCCACAGCTCAAAAGTGGCCAGATGCAGGTCTTCATGCTCCATCTCGGCCGCATGTGGGCCACAAATCCGTACCGCTACGTCACACACGTAGGCGGCGTTCGCGTCCCGCCTATGCCTGACAATCTGCTACAGCTCGCCACCGAAGCACTCGGCGCTGCCGCGCTTTACGACGAATCCCTCAGCCAGTGGCCCGCCACTTTTCGGCCCGACATGGCGCTGGTCAACTACTACCCACCCGGGGCCACCATGGGGATGCACCAGGATCGCAACGAAAACTCCCCTGCGCCAATTGTGTCGCTCTCTATCGGCGATGAGGCTCTGTTCCGCATTGGCGGAACTGAAAACCGCAACAAGCCCTGGGATGACGTGACTCTCGCCAGCGGGGATGTGATCGTGTTTGGTGGCCCCAAGCGGCTTGCGTTTCATGGTGTGCCCAAAACTCGTCCGGGCACTTTGCCGGAGGGGTGCGAGCTTAAAGAGGGGCGCATCAACATCACGTTTCGGCAAGTGGAAAACTCACACTAAACCGCGCAAGCCACCGACCGCTAGCCTAGACACATGCAGCGCACCGCTTCCTCCATGCACGCACAGGCTGCCACCACGCAGACTCCTGACCCACTCGACTGGCCCAGCCGGGTGCGTTTCTTTGTCGGCTCGTTCCCAGCTGCCGATCTCGCTATTGCGGCTGCTTTCCTGCTGTGCTGCTGGTTGAGCATGACGCCGCTATTTACTTATGGCCCGAGCTTCACTTATGTCACCAATGTGGTTCTGTCCGCGATGATTGCCGGCGCCGCAGCGTTTCGTCGTAAAGCAGTGCGTGCATCGTTTGTGATTACGTACAGTGCCCTAGCGGGTCTCGCCTTGCTGGTGTGGCTATCCCCGGTGAACCTTGGGGTAGACCCTATTATTGTTGCCGCCCCACTATCACTATGGTCTGTGACCAGGTGGGAACAGAATCGCACCTGGGGCATAGTTGGGCTCTTTTTAGGGTTGATTGGCAGTTTCCTCAACCCAGCGGTTCCAGCCTTCGGTTTTACTCCGGAACGGCTGTTGGTATTCGGTCTGCCCGCGGTGCTCATCACGGCGAGCGCGTACGCAGTGCCGCTGTGGCTGCGCATCAACGCCGAGGAACATGCCGCGGAGTTGGAGAACGTCGTGGCGCTCAACAAGTTGGAGTTGTCCCGGGAGCTTCACGACGTCGTGGGGCACGGACTCACCTCTATTAAGGTTCAGGCCCAAACAGCGCTGTACCTGGCGGAGATGAATGACTCACGAGCGGAAAGCGCTGCTGAAAAGACCACGCTGGAAGGCATCGCCCAGACCGCAGAACAATCGTTGCGAGATGTGCATGCGCTTGTCGATGCACTACGTGAAGGCGGCGAGATTAGCGCTGATCCGAATGAGATTCCACGTCTGGTTGCGGCTGTTTGTCCGCCGGGTCGCGATGTTTCGGTGACTCTGCCGGAGTCTTATGAGGCGCTGGCGGATTGGCCACTCGCGAAGCGACTGACTCTGGTGCGGGCAGTGACGGAGTTGGCCGCGAATATGGCCAAGCACTCATCGGGCGCTGGTGAGCTGGCACTGATAATCAATCCACCTGCCGACGCTGATGACAGCCCGGCGCGGGTTCATTTGGTGACCGCAAATCGGGCTGTGAGCGACGCCTTGGCACACAGGAAGCGAGCTGGTGCTGGCCTGATTGGTCTGGATGAACGCGTGGCGCAGCTCGGTGGCGAGATGACTTATGGTGAAAGCGACGGCATGTTCCGCGTCAGTATCCGCCTGTAAGCGGTTCAACCGAAGCAGGGCTGGCTGTCGAAACTGTCAAGAAAGACGAGCAATGGATGTAATTCGAGTATTAGTGGCTGAAGATCAGGCTCTGATTCGGCAGTCTTTCGCGCAGCTTATTGATGCCCACCCGCAGATGAAAGTCATTGGTGCCGTAGGCGACGGCGCCGAGGCTGTGCGTCTTGCCTCCGGTGCGGATGTGGTCGTCATGGACATTCGTATGCCCGTGATGGACGGTATCGAGGCCACGCGGCAAATCGTGCGAGGGGCATCGTCCGGAGGCGCGACCCACGCATCCGCTCCGAAAGTTCTGGTACTGACCACCTTCCGCGAAGAATCCCTCGTGCTCGGCGCTTTAGAAGCTGGGGCCGCAGGCTTTTTGCTCAAAGACTCCAATCCCCGTGAGCTGCTTTCGGCCATCATGCGTATCCACCGCGGTGAAGGAGTCATCGATCCGAAGGTGACGCCAATGGTGTTGCGACACGTTTCACCGCGCACGGCCCACTTCGAGCAGTCAGCAAGCGTTTCCTCGACACATGGCGCTGGCTCAGATCCCACCGACGCAGGAACCCAGTTCACACCCCGCGAACAGGAGATTTTGGACCTCGTCTGCCAGGGGCTTTCCAATGATGAGATCGCTCGCAGATTGGTGGTCGCCACGACGACCGTGAAAACCCATGTGAAAGCGCTACTAACAAAAACGGGCTCACGCAGTCGCGTGGATCTTGTCATTTGGGCTGCGAAAAACGGGCTGCTGTAGCTTCTCCTCACTGGTTCCGTCATCCTCGCTATCGCCTCTCCTCCCTAGGGAGGATATTTCCGCCATCTCATCCTCAGGGAGGGCGCGAATCGTGCCAAGCACTCCTATTACTTAAGGCATGAACGCACCAACTCCTACCTCAGACCCTTCCGCAGATGCCGCCGCTTCCCTCCTTCAGCTGCGCGGCATCACTGTCTCCTACGGCAAGAACGAACCTGTCCTAAACGGCCTCGATATGAGCGTCCGTGCCGGCGAGGTCTACGGACTATTGGGACTCAACGGCGCAGGTAAGTCCACGCTGATGAGCACTGTGCTTGGGCTAATTCCCTACTCCGGTGAAATCAGTATTGCGGGACGCCCGTGGTCCGTTGCCGACCTAGACCGCATCGGCGCCTCCATCAATGGCCCGGCGTTCTACCCGCAACTCTCGGCCACCGACAACCTCAAAGTGCACGCACATCTGACCGGCACGGACAAGAGTCGCATCGGCGAAGTCCTCGACATGGTGGGGCTGCACTCGGGCAACAAGCGCGCCCGCGCATTCTCCACTGGCATGAAGGTTCGGCTCTCCCTGGCGATGGCACTGCTCACCGACCCCGACATTGTGCTTCTCGACGAACCCACTAACGGCCTCGACCCCGAAGCTATCGTGAGTCTGCGCACCTTGTTGCGGAATCTCGCCGATAGCGGCAAAGCGGTTGTGGTGTCTTCGCATCAGCTCGGTGAGGTCGAAAAGAGTGTTGACCACCTGGGAGTTCTTGCTGGTGGCCGGCTGGTCTACGAAGGCCCGCTGACTGACTTTGCGGCTGCTGGTCAATCCCTCGAGCAGGCTTTCTTTGCCGCAGTAGGTGTTGCCCGATGAGCGCTCAACCGCACACACGCACTCTTAACACGCGCGCTGTTCCTACGCGCCACTACTTCCGCGCCGAACTACTGCGGGCGAAGTGGTCGCTCACCATGTTCCTGCCCATCATCATGGTGGCAATCGCTCTGGTCAGCATGGTTTTTTCTAGAGGTGTCGATGCCACCGCCATGGCGAGTGCCCACATCTACTCACTTATCCTGCTTCCTCCCCTGGCTGCTATTACGTCCGTCATTGGCCAAAACCGTGAAGAAAAGCTCCGCCACGGCGGCCTAATCTGGCGCAATATCTCGAGCACTCGAGTGCTCCTGGCACGCGCAGCCACTGTCATCACCTCCACGGCCCTCGGCCACGCACTGATGGCCGCTCTCCTTGCCCGGAGCGTGAGCACCGCATTGCAATTCACGATCTTCAACACGTTGTCATTCTTCGTGTTCTGGGCATACGGCCTTGCCCTATGGCGCCTTGTGCCACGCGCAGCTCTCTTCCTTGCGCCGCTGACTGCCATCGCTTGGGCCATCGCAGGAACACTGGATGCCATGAGCCCAAACTGGCAAGTTCTCCCGTGGACCTGGGCAATCCGCCCAACGTTACCTATTCACGGTGTGCAGGCTAATTCCATCACGGCTCCGGCAGACAGCGAAATCTGGGACATTGCCATCCTGCCGCCCGCGCTGCTGCATTTACTCCTCGGACTAGGCTTCTTTGCCATCGCATTGGCTGCGCACGGAAAATCTCTCAGCTTGCCGACGGGCCGGGAACGCAGCACTTCGTCGTTAAGCCATGGCATGAGCGCGACCCTGCCCTGGCGCACCTGGTGGAGCCTCGCAGCACTGATGCTTGCCGGGCTTGCGGTCGTGCGTGTGGTGTGGAACCCGGAGTATGCGCTGGGGCTGCTGAGTTTCGTCTGCGTGCCGACGGCCGCAACCGTGGTCGCCATCATGACGTGGACCTCGCAAGCTGATGCCTGGCCAGCGCTGATGTATCGGCGCTCGCGCGGGAGCATCACACTTCGCTTGTTTGCCTTGGATATGGCGTTTCTCGTACCGGTGCTCGTGGTTGCGGTGATTATCAGCGGCGCAGGCGGCGAGACCAATGGCCAGACCGGCATTAACCCCTGGCCGTACCAGGCGGTCATCGCGCCTCTTGTGGCCGCAATGATTGTGGCCGTGACCGGATTGATTGCGCGTCGCAGTGTGGCGGCCGCAATCTTTGTCTCGGTCGCGCTCGGCGGTTGGGCTGTGATGGTTGGCGGTGATGTCCTCAGTGCCTCACCGCTGTGGTGGACTTCAGAATGGGGATGGACCTGGGTGGTCCGTGATTACCCCGAGCGGTGGCCGCTGATGGTTCTGGCATCCGCCATTGTGACCGGGGCATTCGTGACCTGGGCGCGGGCAACGTCACTGAAAGCAATCCGCTCTCGAAGCTGACAGCGACGCTGACTGTAGCCACGCGCCAGCCCACCTACTCCTCGATAGCCTCGCGGACCTCTTCGACGCTGAGGTTGGAGTCTTCGATTTCCTCGCGAGCTTCCTTCTTCCGACCACGGCGAACAAGGCGGAAGATGCGCTTACGGCGAGAAGTCTCTTCGCTGATGCGCTCACGACCGCGCAGCCAGGCAATGAGCATGACGGTAATGAGCAGCAGCCCGATGTAGCCCAGGATTGGGTAGACCCAACCAATCAGGTTCTGGAAGCCCATGAAGCTCAAGGCGAAACCGAGCAGAACCAGACCAACGTAGACAATCTTGAACTTTTCCGGGTGATTTGCGGTGACGCGACGCCCCAGTGCGTAGAACATGCCAAGTGCCGTGTTGAAAATCATACCGAGAATAACCACGGCCATTGCCTGACCAAGCCACGGGTGCAGGCGGTTAATAACGGTGAGCATTGGCACGGCATCGGTTGCGACAGTACCAACAGTGTGGAACAGCGTGATGGTGGTAATCAGCAGCATTGCGGAGTACACCAAACCGCCAACGAAACCACCGGCACCTGCGGCGCGGGGATTGAACAAGTTGCCGCCAATAACAATCGCCATGGAGACCGCAACCATCAGGTTAAAGCCGACGTAGTTCACCGCGGCGACAACCCAGTTCGGCAGAGTGGTCGGGACTTCCGCAACGGCAGCTGCCTGCTCCGCGGCTGGGGTGGCATCGGTAAACGCCAGCGTATAAATACTGGCCAGCAGGATAAAGCCGACGATAAACGGCGTGATGGAACCGATCACGGTGGTCACGCGGTCAACATCGAGGAAACCGGCTGCGATGGTCACTAGCACCATCATCACGGCACCAATCCACACGGGGATGCCCCACTGCTGCTCCATGTTGGCACCGGCACCGGCGAACATAACGAACCCCGTGGCGAAGAGCGTGATAATCACGCCAATGTCCAGTACGCGCGAGAAGATGGGATGCGATACGCGTCGGAATACTTCGCCGTGCTCGCTGGCCTGGAAGTAGCTTCCCAGCTGCAAAATGATCATAGCCATCAGGCTCATGATCACCGCTGAGAGAACGGCACCCCAGACACCATTGATGCCAAAGGCGACGAAGTATTGCATGATTTCCTGACCCGTCGCAAAGCCCGCGCCGACGACTACGCCGACGAAAGCAAATGCAACGCGCAGTACTTGCTTCACCACAAGGGTTCACTCCTATTCAACTATCTGATTGATATAACCACCTTACTTTTCTCAGTGAGTTTTACTAATCGCGATTAAGCGTTCTACGAAATTTCGCCTTTAAATCCCGCAGGCCACGCCGGTCGAATGCACCGGGCAGTAGCCGTTCGGATTCTTAAACAAGTACTGCTGGTGCTCGTCCTCGGCTCGGTAGTACTCCCCTGCCGGAGTCTCCGACAGTGGCTTAATCTCCGTGGTGATGGGGCCCAGGCCAGCGTCGGCAAGCTTCGGCGCGTACGCATCGGCGATTTCCTGCGCCCGGCGCGCTTGCTCGGACGTCGTCGTGTAAATCGCGGAACGGTATTGCGTGCCGACATCATTACCCTGGCGGTAGCCCTGCGTGGGATCGTGGGCCTCGAAGGCCTTGGCAATCAGCTGGTCGAAGCTAATCTGCTCCGGGTCGTAGACGACCTCCACAATCTCAGTGTGGTTGGTCCGGCCGGTGCAGGACTCGCGGTAGGTGGGATTCGGCGTCACGCCACCGGCGAACCCGACCGATGTGCTGAGCACGCCCGGTGTTTCCCAAAACAGCTTCTCAGCACCCCAGTAGCAGCCAATACCGATGTAGACGACCTCCTGGCCATCCTCCCATGGGCCGGTAATCGGCGTGCCGAGCACTGCATGCGGCTTCGGATTTTCCAGCACCGGGTGCGAGCCGCCTTTCAGCGCCTCTTCTTCCGGCACCAACTGCGCTGACCTACCAAAAATCCAACCCATCTTCGATGCCTTTCTATCGATGTTTCTATCTACGACTGTCTATGCTCTGGGCAACACGCCCGCGTCCACGATTGTTCCGCCGCTGCCGCCCGCGCCGCGCTCATGTTTCTCACGCCTCGTCACCAGAGGCTACGGAACAACTCCGGCTATGGTTTGGGTTGTGCGTACGCTCAGCCTGCTTTCCGTCAATCCCCACGACCCGACCGCTATCCTGCCCGACCTCCGCGCGGCGCTCGACGGCGAGGTCTCGCTGCTCCCCGTTCCGCTTCACGACGGCACGCGCGCCTCAATCTTGCGGAACTCGCAACGCGCAGGTGAGCCAATTGATGAGTCCATCGCACTTGTTGTCGGCACTTCCGGTTCCACCGGCACACCGAAGGGTGCACAGCTGACGGTGGATAACTTGGTATCGTCCGCGGCGGCTACACATCAGTGGCTCGGCGGTGAAGGACAGTGGCTGCTGGCGATGCCGGCCTACCATATCGCTGGCCTGCAGGTCCTCATCCGTTCGCTGCTCGCGGGCACGGATCCGGTGTGTGTGGATGTGACAGACGGTTTTGATGTAGCCGCATTCGCCGACGGCGCCGAGGCCCTCACTGGTGCCGGTGCCGGTGCCGGCGACCGCGCCTACACTTCGCTGGCTCCCATGCAGCTGGCGAAGGCCATGGAAGAACCCTTTGGCGTGGCAGCCCTGCGTCTCTTCGACGCCATCCTCGTCGGCGGCGCGGCCTTGAACCCACAGGTGGCAGCGCGCGCGGAAGAGCTCGGCATTAACGTCTTGACCACCTATGGTTCTTCCGAGACGGCCGGCGGCTGCGTCTATGACGGGCAGCCCATCGAAGGTGCACAGGTCGCCATCGAAAATGGTCGCGTCTGGCTCGGCGGGCCGATGATCGCACACGGTTACCGCAATGCGCCCGGTCACGAGGCCTTTTCCAAACCTGGTTGGTTCGCCACCTCCGATGCGGGCGAGATCCGCGGCGGTCGGCTCATCATTACGGGACGCTTGGACACCATCATCGACTCCGGCGGGCTGAAACTGCACCCCGAAGTCCTCGAGCGTGAACTGCTCGCCATCGACGGCGTTACGGGAGCCTGCGTGGTCGGCGTGCCACACCCACGGCTCGGCCACGCCATTGTCGCAGCGTATGAAGGAACCGCTGAGCTCGGCGATGTCATGGACGGCCTCGGCGATTCTGAAGACGCCGGGCGCATCAATCACTGGATGATTCCGAAGGATCTGCGTCGCGTGGAGGCCCTGCCACTGATTGGGCCGGGCAAGGTCGACCGGAAGAAAGTCGCGGCGCTCTTTTAATCTTTTACCTTCCAGCCTTTAAGCCACTCGAACCCGCATTAGTTCAAGGCATTTGGTGTCACGTCCTATTATTAATTCATGTCTGAAGCACCAAAGAGTCCTGCAACGGCGTCGTTAAGCGATTGGCTGGAAGGCGCGCGCCCCCATACCTGGGCGAATGCGTTTGCGCCGGTCATCGTCGGTGTCGGAGCAGCATCGACGCACGCGCCGATTATCTGGGGACGTGCGGTGCTCGCGCTGGTTGTCGCGTGGGCGTTGATTGTGGGCGTGAACTTCGCCAACGACTACTCCGATGGCATCCGCGGCACTGACGATGACCGCTCGGGCCCGCTGCGCCTGACGGGTTCTGGTCTGGTCGAGCCGAAGGTTGTGAAGTACGCGGCGTTCGGTTCCTTTGGTGTCGCCGGTCTTGCCGGTGTGGCGCTGTCCCTGATGAGCGCGTGGTGGCTCATTCTGGTCGGTGCACTGTGCATCGCGGCTGCGTGGTTCTACACCGGCGGTAAAAATCCCTACGGTTATCGCGGACTTGGCGAGGTCTCGGTCTTCGTCTTTTTCGGTCTCGTCGCGGTGCTCGGCACGGAATTCACCCAGACGGGCTCGCTGTCTTGGGTCGGCCTGGCCTGCGCAATTGGTATTGGTTCGGTGTCTTCTGCCGTGAACCTGGCGAACAACTTGCGCGACATCCCCACCGACGCCGCTACCGGCAAGATCACCTTGGCAGTTCGCCTGGGCGACTTCCGCACCCGCATCGTCTGGCAGATTCTCTCCCTCATGCCCGCGCTGGCCAGCAGCTTTATCGCTTTCTGGCGCCCATGGGCGCTGGTGGGTCTGCTCATCGTGCCGCTGTGGGTGAAGGCCTCCGAGCCAATTCGCATGCATAAGAAGGGCAAGGAGCTCATCCCGGTACTGGGGCTTACCGGCAAGATGATGCTTGCCTGGTCCGTCATTACGGCACTCGCACTCGCGCTCAGCTAGGGGGTACCGATGGACTTCCGCACACTGACGCACAAGGCGCTTGACGACGTCCAGGAGGCCGCAACCCGAGTTGGCGACACAGCAGCCAAGGCTCCAGCTTTCGCCCGCAGCGCTGCTCTGCGTTTGACCAAATCGGGACGCCGCCGACTGGCGCTGGAGCACGGTGCGCTGCATTCGCAGACCCGTGAACCGGGACTCACCGATCTCACGTCAACCGGCGTGGTGCATATCAAGACCGCACCGGTCACGGCCGAGATTGCGGCCAAGGACGACGAGCGGAAGGCCAGCGACAAGCCGGATGCTGTCACCACCGATATTCCGGTGCACTGGTACGAGGTTGAACCTAGCGAACCCGCCAAAGAACCCGTGACCATCGTCTTCGTCCACGGCTTCACCCTGGCTGGTGAGTCCTGGTACCGGCAGTTCAACGCGCTGCGCAAGTCGCACCCGGAAGCACGCCTGTTGACTATGGATCTGCGCGGCCACGGCCAGACCGGAGCGGTTCCGGCTTCACTCTGCACGGTCGAAGGGGCTGCGGCCGATGCGCTGGCCGTGATCGCCGAGCGTGCCGCGACCGGAAAACTCATCGTGGTTGGGCATTCGCTAGGCGGTTTGATTGCACTGCACATGGTGCGGGCTGCCGAGGAAAGCATTCGCCGTCGGATAGCAGGCGTAGTGTTGATTTCCACGTCTATCGACAAGCTGGCCGCCCAGGGTGTGCCGCAGATTCTGGCGTCCCCGGTGGCGGATGCGGCGCGCAATGCAATTGAGTCCTCGCCGAAGGAGATTCGCAAGTTCCGCGAGGCAATCGCGTCACTGATGGCGCCGTCGTTGGCGGTGGCGGTGTTCGCCCGGCGCACGGACTACGAGATCATCGAGTTCCACGCGGCCATGATTAATGAAACACCGCTGGAAACTTTCGTGGGATATCTCGACGACCTGCAGGATCACGACGAGTTCGCATCCGGGCCTTACTTGGAGGGCTTGCCAGGAGCGGTACTGGTGGGCACGAAGGACGATGTCACTCCGCGCAAGCAAGCAGACCTAATTATGGAAAAGTGGCCGGACGCCGAACTGGTTGAAGTCGACGGGGCCGGCCACATGTTGCCGCTCGAGGCTCCGGAAGCGGTGAACCGGGCTATCGAGCGGGCCCTGGAGAAGGTGCGCTAGTTTTCCTCGCGGTCCTTAATCTGCTGCGCAATGTATTCCTTGTGCGCGCGGCGGTTCTCCGACCACACTGCAACAGACTCATTGGCCTGGACGCGCAGCTTCGGGAACACAAAAACCGACAGCGGCATCGCAATAATCAGTGCGAACACAGCCGTAATTGCAGCCGGAATCTGCACATTAACGAGGTAGATAATCACGAGCAGAATGAAGAACAGCACTAGGAATAGCAGCAGACGAGCAAGGCCGTACCAGAACAGCCCCTTCATGGCATTGCCGCGACCAGCATTCTTGGTCACCGGAGCTGCTGGCATCTGAGCCTCAGAAGCCAACTTGTCCTGCTCTGCTGGATTGGTCATTAAACCCTCACCTCTACGTGTTACGCCTGTGCTGTGCCCGGGCGTTGCTAGCGTCCATGGCTGTTCGTGTCCAACGTTCCTTTGTACCCTAACGAACTCTGTACGCCGTACCGCATGCAGTGCGATACCCCTCGTGGGCACTACGGGACTCGTTGCGTATTCTAGTCGGTAAATCCAGGAGGTTAGCTATTACATGGGTCGGCTCATTCTGCTGCTGTTCATCATCCTTGTCGTAGTCATGCTGTGGAAGGCATTTGGCCCCGGCAGTCGCGGCAACGGCATGCGACGTATTTCCGCTCCGCAACCGGAACCCCGTCCGCTCGCTCCCGACGATGATCCGGAGTTTCTCTGGAAGCTCAAGAAGGCCGAATTCGATCGCCGTAAACGTGAGCAGGAGCTGCAGGAGCGGCGCGAACGGGAGCAGGACGACAACCCCGATAATCCCGGCGAAACTGACTAAACGTCCTTGCCACGCAGCAACAACTGCTGTAGATATTCCCCGTAGCCACTGGCGCTGAGGGCGTCGGCACGCGCGCTAAGCGCAGCATCGTCAATGAATCCCATGCGCCACGCCACCTCTTCCGGCGAGCCAATCTTTAGCCCCTGCCGCTGCTCAATCGTGCGCACGAAATCACCCGCGGCCATCAGATTGTCCACCGTGCCCGTGTCCAGCCATGCCGTGCCGCGCGGCAGCACCTCTACCTGCAGTTTCCCGCGCTCCAAGTAGGCGCGGTTAACATCCGTGATTTCCAATTCGCCGCGTGACGACGGTTGCAGCGAGCGAGCTATCTCAACAACCTCGGCATCATAGAAGTACAAACCAGGCACCGCGAAATGGCTGCGTGGTTTCTTCGGTTTCTCCTGGATCGCCACGGCTTTGCCGCTTTGGTCGAAGTCCACGACTCCATAGGCTGTGGGATCTGCGACCCAGTAGGCGAAGATCGCTCCGCCATCGACGTTATGGAAGCGGCGCAGCTGCGTGCCCAAGCCAGCACCGTAAAAGATGTTGTCGCCGAGGATGAGGGCAACGGAGTCATCGCCGATGTGGTCCGCACCGATGATGAACGCTTCAGCGAGACCACGGGGCTCGTCTTGGGTGGCAAAGGTGAGGGTGAGGCCCCACTGCGAGCCGTCGCCAAGCAAGCGTTCAAACTGCGGGGCATCATGTGGCGTGGTGATGACGAGGATGTCCCTGATTCCCGCTAGCATCAGCGTGCTCAGCGGGTAGTAGATCATCGGCTTGTCATAGACGGGAACCAGCTGCTTGCTTACGCCAAGTGTGATGGGAAACAGCCGAGAGCCCGTACCACCTGCGAGGATGATGCCCTTCATAGTGCTCGCGCCTTTCTGCCTTACTGCCCGGCCGCTTCGTTGGCGATTGCCCACTCGTCGCGAGCCATGTTCTCAAGATCCTTGCAGTCAAACTCACTGGGGAGCTTATTGCCCTCGGCCTCGAACTGCTCGATAGTCGGAGCCTTCTGATCGCGCTCGGAGAGAATCATGTCCGCGTCGGTGAGACCACCCTTGGCCAGCAGCGCAGCCAGGTCAATTCCGAGAGTCGGGTCCTGGATGCTAACAGCACGCTCTGCCTCCGGGTTGTAACCGGTGGAAGTGAGGTAAGTGAGCACAGAGTCGTCGGCAAGCGAGACGAAGCCATGTCCGATGCCGTTGGGCAGATAGACCACTCGGCGGGTCTTGCTGTCGAGCTCGAAAACCTCGACCTTGCCGAAGGTATCGGAGCCGCGACGCAGGTCAACCGCAATGTCGAGGATGTGGCCCGCGGGACAAGTAACCAGCTTCGCCTGGCCGGGGTGGCCATCTGGCGCGGTGCTGACGTCAGCGAAGTGCAGGCCACGGACAACGCCTGCGGCGGAGACACTCATGTTGGCCTGCTCCGGGAAGAACGGGTAGCCCGTGGCCTCGGCGAATGCGTCGAGGCGATACCACTCGTGGAAACTACCGCGGCTGTCGCCGTGGATGACCGGTTCGAAGGTGAAAACGCCGTCGATAGAAGTGGGCTGGAATGTGCTCTTAGGGCTCATGGGTAACAAGTGTAGACGGGGCGCCCGGGCTGAGGCTGTGGCACGCGTTGAGTGTGCACTGAGTGTGCGTTGAGGGTTCGCTAGGCATGCCCCAGCAGCGAACTACAACTCCTGCTCGCGCTCCGCGTAGCCAGCCTCAGCGGCATCGTAGGCCGCCGCCCACCAGGACTCGTTGGCGCGATACCAGTCGATGGTCTCGGCGAGCCCCGCGGAAAAGTCTTGGTAGCGCGGCTGCCAGCCAAGGCTGCGGATGGATGCGGGGTCAATCGCATAACGACGGTCATGCCCCGGGCGGTCAGTGACATGGACAAAGTCGGACCGCTCACGACCGAAGCCCTCCAGGATGTCTCCGACCACGTCGAGGTTGGAACGCTCGCCATCGGCACCAATCAGGTAGGTCTCCCCCACCTCGCCAGAATCCAAGATTGCCCAGACCGCGTCGTTGTGGTCATCGACGTGAATCCAGTCCCGAACATTCTCGCCAGTGCCGTACACGCGAGGGCTACGACCGCGCAACAGACCACAGATCTGGCGGGGAATCAGCTTCTCCGGATGCTGCCTCGGCCCGTAGTTGTTCGAGCAGTTACTAATCGTCGCAACCAACCCGAAGCTGCGCACCCACGCCCGGACAAAGTGATCCGCTGAAGCCTTGGAGGCCGAGTAGGGGCTGGAGGGTTTGTACGCGGTGGCCGTCGTAAAGCGTGCTGGATCGTCGAGAGCGAGATCGCCGAAGACCTCGTCGGTGGAGATGTGGTGAAGGCGGACGTCGTGGGTGGCGCAAGCCTTGGCCAGATTCACGGTGCCCATGACATTAGTGGTGACGAAGGGATCGGCATCCACCAGCGAATTGTCGTTATGGCTCTCTGCGGCGAAGTGGACGACCACGTCGAAGCGGGGCACGAGGCGATCGATCAGCTCCGCGTCACGAACATCGCCGCGGATGATTTCACAGTCCGCGCCATCCAAGCTCGCAGGGTTCGCGGCATAGGTGAAAGCGTCCAGCACCGTGACATTCACATCGGGCCGTGTAGCCAGAGTGCGGAGAACGAAGTTGGAACCAATAAAGCCGGCACCACCGGTGACGAGAACGCGCATGGAAGCGATTCTAGTTCACCCGGCGATGCCGGCTTTGTACAAGTGTGAAGACTTAGTTCAGACCAGCGTAGGAGTGCAGGCCCGAAACCACCTGGTTGATGAAGAAGAGGTTGAACACCATGGTGGCAAAACCGAAGATGTTGATCCACGCGGCCTTGGTATTACGCCAACCCGAAGTCGCGCGAGCGTGCAGGTACAGGGCGTAGATAATCCAGGTAATCAGCGCCGTGGTCTCCTTCGGGTCCCAGCCCCAGTAACGACCCCATGCGGACTCGGCCCAGATAGCGCCCAGCACAATGCCCAGACCGAACAGTGGGAAGGACCAAATAGCGGTGCGGTAAGCAATCGCATCCAGCTTTTGAGCATCCGGCAGCGGCGCGACCAGTTTGCCCAGGAAGCCCTTTTCCTTGCCCTCGCGGTTGTACATCCGCAGCATGTAGAGAATCGAGGCAACACCGGAAATCAGTGCGATACTGCACCCGATAGAAATAATCGAGACGTGAACCGGAATCCAAATCGACTGCAGTGCCGGCACCACCGGAGCAGCCTCAACATATAGGTTCTTACCACCGTAAAACATCAGCGCCAGAATCGGAGCCAACAGCCACGGCCAGAACACACGCATGGTTTCACGATGCAGTACGCCAGCTGCAATTGCCATAGCAAAGAGGATTGAAACTGATACGTACTCGTAGAGGTTGCCCCACGGGAAACGCTGCACGGCCAGGCCACGCAGCAGCACCGATGCAAAGTGCACGGCCACCCCGACGTAAATCAGCATTTCCGTCACAACGCCGAGTCGGTTCGTCAGCACCTGGTTCTTAGGCTCGCTTGCCGACGACTTCGTCGCCGACTCCCCCGAGTCAGCAACACTAGCGGTGGTAGCTCCCTCACCCGCACCGGCGGCTACCAGCTCGCGTTCCGCAACCTGGCTTTTCGCTTCAGCGGCCGCGATACGACGACTGTAGTAGGCAATGGAAATAACAAAGGCCACAAGATAAAAGGCGAAGGCCGTGAAGTACGACCAGTCCGAAAACTGCGCCAGTGTCTTATTGACGAGCATGTACTTGGCTCCAAAGTGTGGAATTAGCGGAATACTTCTTCAAACCCTAGTACTAAAGCAGGACTAAGCAAAAGGGGACCGGGGACACGGGGGACGCAAAAATGCGCGGAGGCGCAATTCTCGCCCCCGCGCATTCACCCTGCAGTAATGATGGACCAGACTTAGTGGTCAGTTAGCTTTTGTCCTTGTCGTCCGCGCTCTCGTCGGTCGCAGCATTGTTGTCAGCAGCATCCTCGTCATCACTGTCACGTTCCAGGATGTCATCTACGATGTACTGGAACTCCTCGCCCCAACCTGCCTTGTCGGTGCGGGCAAGGCCACCGAACTCAACGCGAGTGCGGCCATCTTCCAGCGGGAACATGCGCACCCAAACACGTCGGCGCTTAATGCCCAACGAAAGAACCATGCCCGCCAGTGCGGCCACAGTTGCCACCAGCACCCAGAACTGCGTGGGATCGTGCGAAACCTGCAAGTTGACGAATTCCTTCGCACCGAGGAATTCAATCTTGGTGCCGTCGGCAAGCTCGGTGGATTCGCCCTGCTTGAGGTTGACGCGGGCTTCCTTAGCCAGCTGACCCGAGTGCATCAGATCGCGGTCGAGGGAAAACAGCCCCTGCGAACGACCGGTGTCCAAGCCCGCGTCGCCGCGGTAGATGTCGACAGCCACGGCCGGGTCTTGCATCGCCGGGTAAGAGGACTGCAGCAGAGCACCCTTTTCACCAGTAAACTCCGCGGTCGGAGCGAACAGTCCCTCGATTGCAATCTGGTTCTGGCGGCGCTCGAACAAGTCCGGGTACATGCCTGCTGGTGGGTCGAAGCGCAGCGCACCAGAGGACAGGAAGAAGGTCGGATCATCCGGACGGAACTGGACAATCGACGTACGCGACTCGCCATTCGGCCAGGTCACCTTGAACGCAGGCGCAAAGCCGTGCCCCTGCAGGTAGACGCGGTCACCGGCGATGCGCAGAGGGTGGTTGACCTGCAGCGTGGTCTTCTCCCACTCATCGACAGGCTTACGCATATCCTCTTCTTCTGCGAATCGGATGTGCGAGGTAAACATCTTGGCCTGGCCGTTCGGCAGGTAATCGGCCGCGAAGTCCTCTACCTGAATACAGAACGGGTTCAGAGTCGTACCGTCGAAGGTGTTTCCCGAGCGCAGCGAGTCATAGTTCGCCGCAGCGGTGTTACAGAACGGAACGCCCACCGCGCTGTTGACGTTGTCATCAGAAATTTCGGTGCCGGTGTTGGTCAGCAGAATGACCTGGCCCTCGTAATAGATCATGCGCCCCAAGCCGACGATGATAATCAGCAGCGCAATGCCCAGGTGGAACACCAGGTTGCCAAACTCACGCAGGTATCCCTTCTCCGCGGAAAAGGATCGTGCCCCAGCGCGATCTTCATCTGCTGGAGTCTCGGTCAACGCCCACTTGTTCAGGCGCTCACGCACCCGCTTAGAAACTTCGTCCGCGGAAGCATCGACCACGGCTTCGTCGTGAAGCGGAAGACGCGCCAACCGTTTCGGCGCCTTGGCCGGTGGCGTCTTCATGGCCTTGTAGTGGTCGATGGTGCGCGGAATAATGCAGCCAACCAGGGAAATCAGCAGCAATGCCACGATGGCGACGAACCAGACGGACGAGAAGACATCGAAAAGCTGCAGCTTATCCATGATCTCGGCGGTCTTGCCGTTGGCGGCTAGATACTGGTCGACCTTGTCCTTATTCAGCGAGCGCTGTGGCAACAGGGCGCCCGGAACCGCTGCGAAAGCGAGGATGAACAGCAGAATCAGCGCTGTGCGCATGCTGGTCAACCAGTTCCAGACCTGCTGGAAGGGCTGTCGTACCTTATTCCAATTCACCGACATCGAAAAATCTTTCACTAAATTGGCGTTACCGTATCAGTAATAAAAGCGGCCTGAACCCAGGCAACAAAAACATCCCACAGTCCCGTGACCAGGGCAATTCCGACCAGCACCAGCGCCACACCACCGATGAGCTGAATAGTTCGCGAGTGCTTACGCAGGAAGTCCACTCCACGCATCGCGCGTGCCGACCCCAGCGCCACCAAAATGAACGGCAGCCCCAGCCCCAGGCAGTAAGCGATAATCAGCGCCACTCCCCTGGCCGCGGTCATACCCTGCGTGCCCGCGGACACCGAAATAATTGCAGTCAGCGTCGGGCCCAGACACGGCGTCCACCCCAGCGCGAACACCGCGCCAAGCAGTGGCGCTCCCAGCCACGTGGTCCAGCGCTTCGGCGCCATGCGGGTGTCCTTCTGCAGCGCCGGCACCATGCCCATGAAGGCGAGTCCCATCACGATGGTCACCACGCCACCGACAATCGTCAGCGTGCGCGCCTGCAGACGCAGCGTGGACACGAGCCCGAAAATTGAGGCCGACCCCAGCACGAAAATGACAGTGAAGCCCAGCACGAACAGCAACGCAGCCAGGCCGACGCGGGCAGTTGCGGAACGCTTGCCACGCCCTCCATCGCCGTCATGCTTATCGACGGAGGTTGCGTCCGCAGTGCCCGTCGTCAAGCCCTGGCCCTGCGCCCCCGATGCTCCGGAAATACCGGTGAGATACGAGACGTAACCGGGCACGAGCGGAATGACGCACGGGCTGGCAAACGAGACGAGACCAGCCAGCGCAGCAGCGAGCAGGCCTAATAGGATGGGACCGCCGGTGGCGGCGTCGGCGAACTGTTGGCCGATGCCATCGGCAGAAAAGATCGTGTCCATGGCAAGAGTTGACATGCCGGGGCCTAGCCCTCCGCCTTCACTTCATTAACAGCCTTCATCAGCATGGTGTGATCGACCTCGCGGAGGAAGACCTTGGCCGGGCGGTGCTGCTTGTCCAGAATGATGGTTGTCGGAATCACCGAAGCCGGGATGCCGCCGAGTGCGCTGGCGTTGACGAAGGCCGGGTCATAGATGGACGGGTAGGTGATGCCGTTGTCCTTCACAAAGTCGATGGGAGCCTGGCGGACATTGTCGCGGACGTTGATGCCGAGAACGGTGCCGATACCTTGCTCTTCCATCTGTTCCTGGACATACTGCAGGTCATCCGATTCGGATCGGCACGGTGCGCACCACTGCCCCCAGGCGTTTAGGACCACAATCTGGTCCTTGAAGTCATCGAGGGAGATTTTCTTGTCGTCGTCCTCTAGAGAAGGACCGAACACCTTGCCGACCGGTTTGCGCTCCTCGGGTGCGTAGTCAATGATCTGCTGACCCCCTGGAGAAACAAACTCGAACTGACCGCCGACGGCAACGGCATCGTGTCCCACTGAATCTCCGGGGTTACATGCTGCGAGCGACAGAGACAGAGTTGCTGCCGCTAGCGTTGCTGCAATTCGGGACGATGAGACCTTGGCCACTTGGGGTGCCACCTTCCGGGGGTCAGTGAAACTTCAACAAAACTATTTATTCACCTTACAGGTGACCGGCCGGTTCACTGTAGCGCACGTCGACAATGGTGTCGCCGACGAAGACCAAGGAGGTCACGCTGGCCAGATCGCACTGCCTAGTTGCCGGGTTGTGGGCGAGCTTCAAGTACCGCGCACGACGCTGAGCTGCAATGATGCACAGCTGGTGCGTCACCAGCACCGCTTCCGCTCCTTCGGCGGCCTCGCGGGCTCGCTCGATGGCGTGGAACATACGGTCCGCGATCTCCTCGTAGGGCTCGCCCCAACTGGGCACGCTCGGACGACGCAGCCGTGGCCAGTACTTCGGATTCCACAGTGCGGAGTCAATGCCCTTGATGTGCAAACCCTCAAAGGAGTTGCCAGCCTCCAGCAAATCTTCATCCAGGGTCGGCTTCATGCCGATTATCTCGGTGAAGGGCCGTGAGGTTTCCTGCGTGCGCTGTAGCGGGGAACAGGCGAAGTAGCGGATGTCGTGGCCTTCGAAGGACGAGGCCGTGGCCGCTGCCTGACGCTGACCGCGCTCAGACAAGTGCCAGCCGGGCAGGCGACCGTAGAGAATCTTATCCGGGTTATAAACCTCGCCGTGGCGGACGAGATGTACGACCGTGGTCTTGGCGTGCTTTGTTGCACGCTTAGACGCCTGGTTTTCCGGCTGTGTCGGCTGCGATTCCTGCTGTGCTGCCTGCGAATTGGTCTTGTTCGGCACGTGTCACCTACTCCGGCTTGGCGGTTGCCGCCGCCTCGGCCGCGCGGGCTGCTGCACGCTCGATAATCTCGAAGTCGGCGTCGGTCAGCGCAGCGGAGACGAACCAGGTCTCGTAGCAAGAAGCCGGCGGGTAGACACCATTGGCCAGTAGGGCGTGGAAGAAAGCCGGGTAGCGGAAAGTATCCGCTGCCTGCATCTGCTCAAAGTTGTGCCCCTCGCCCTCGGCGAAGCGTGGCGAGAGCATCGTGCCCGCACGCTGAATGTGGTGGGCCACGCCCTGCTTGGTCAGGGCGTCGGACAGAATCGTGGCCAGGCGATCTGCGTTGGCTGCGACGGTGTCATAGACATCCTTCGTGGCATTTTCCAGGTTGGCCAGGCCAGCTGCCATAGCGACCGGGTTACCGGAGAGTGTGCCTGCCTGGTACACCGGACCGTTCGGAGCCAAGTACTCCATGACGTCGCGGCGACCACCGAAGGCAGCTGCCGGCAGACCACCGGAGACGACCTTGCCGAAGGTGGTCAGGTCACCGGCCACACCATCAATGCCGTACCAGCCGTTGTAGGAAGCGCGGAAGCCAGTCATGACCTCATCGAGAATCAGCAGTGCGCCGTCTGCGTGGCAGACTTCCTTCAACTTCGCGTTGAAGTTGTCCTGCGGTGCGACGGTACCCATGTTGCCCGCTGCCGCCTCAGTGATGACACAGGCAATCTCGCCCGGGTTCTCAGCGAATGCGGCCTTGACGGCCTCAATGTCGTTATAAGGAACAACAATGGTGTCGGCAGCCGATGCACCGGTGACACCCGGCGAATCCGGCAGACCAAAAGTAGCGACACCGGAACCGGCCGATGCCAGCAGCGCGTCGACGTGACCGTGGTAGCAGCCGGCGAACTTGATGATCTTGGAACGGCCAGTGAAACCGCGAGCCAGGCGTACTGCGGACATGGTGGCCTCAGTGCCGGAGTTGACCAGACGCACCTCATCTACCGACGTGCGCTCAACGATGTGACGAGCCAGGTCGGTCTCAGCCGTCGTCGGAGCGCCGAAAGACAAACCGCGAGTGGCGGCGCTCTGAACGGCCTCCACCACTGCCGGGTGCGCGTGGCCCAGAATCATTGGACCCCACGAGCAGACCAAGTCCACATATTCGTTGCCATCAACATCCACGAGACGAGAGCCCGCGGCGTGGTCAATGAAACGTGGGGTGCCACCGACGGAACCGAAGGCGCGGACCGGCGAGTTCACGCCACCCGGCGTCACTGCCTGAGCCTGCGTAAAGAACTCTGCCGAACGATCGGTGAGCTCAACGTTTTCTGGGACATGAGGAGCATTAATGTCTTGAGTCACGGTGACCATCGTAGACGGCCACTCGGATTAAGGGCTACCCTGCCCTACCAACGTCCCAGCTTCACCCTGAATAGATGCTTGCGGCGAGAGGACACTCGACGGGATCGCCAGTCGATCCACAAGCTGGAGAAAATCATCAAAAGCGATGCCAGCAGCGGGTGAATCATACCGGTCATACCCAGCAGGATGACCGCAACGTTGTAGAACCACGCAAAGTAGATGTTGGAGTCCATCATCCGCACCACAGCACGCGCGATTTCAATGGCCTCCGGAATCGACAACACGTTGTTACGCAGTGCCACGACATCGGCGTAATCAACATCAAGATTCTGATTGCCTTCGGTGTTGTCCATCAAAACACCCACGTCAGCGGCACGCAGAGAGTCCCGGATGTCCTTGTCGCCAACCATCACGACAGTCTCGCCGTCACTGTGGACCGAACGCACCGCAATGGCCTTGCGGGAGGCAATGATGCCCGCGAATACTCGTGAGATATTCAGCCGGTCAGCAAAACGACGGGCTACTGGATACGGATCTCGCGTGATCATCATGGTGTCCACGCCCATATCCTCAAGCTGGTCAATGCTCTCGACCGCATCGGGCTTAATGTCCTCACCAATGGTGATGACACCACGGACCTTGCCACGCCACGACACCACCATCGGAGTACCGCCACTGAGCGCAGCCACGGCCATTTTCTCGCTGAGTGCAGTGAGATCACGCGGACGCCAAACACGCCCCTCAACAAAGCGCATCTCCAACTTGTCGTCCGAGTCCTTCACCGGGATCTCTACCTGGCCAACGAACGCACCGTCTTCCGCAATTGCGACGTGTACAGTCTCAATCCAGTGCGGCACCTCGCCACCGCCGGAACCGGCGTCGCGGGATACACGGCACGCGCGCACGATTGCCGCTGATGCCGGGTGGTTGCTCTCCATCATGAGAGCGCCCGCCACACGCAGAACCAGATCCGGATTTTCATTGCGCTCAGCGGCGACACCGAGCACGTGGGTGTCACCCTCGGTCAGCGTTCCAACTCGGTTAAAAATCACCACATCGGCAGCGGCCAGCTTTCGGAAAGTCTCATTGCCACGAATCAAGATTCCGTTACTAGCACCGGCCAGAATCCCGATGCGCTGCACGGTCGACGTAGACATTGCCAATGCCACCGGCGCGATGCCCGAGAGCATAGCCAGCGCCACCGCGAGGGCACCGCTCATCGTGCCAGTCGCCAGCCACCAGCCGCAAAAAGCCACGCCCGCCAACGACAGCGTCCATGGCACCAGCTCTGATGCCGAGTGCACTGCGGTCTGGTGCATCACCGTTTCTTCTCGAACCGCTTGACGAAGCCAGCGCGCTATCGATGACGCCCGGGTCTTGAAACCGGTGCGTTCCACGCGCACCTTGAGCTCCGAATCCAGGTTGATTGCACCGGCCCAAACCTTGGAATTGACCTTGACCTTCTGCGGTTCAACGCCGATACCGAGTAGCTGCGCATCCATCGTGGACGCACCACCGATGACTGAGCCATCAACCGGAATCACCGAGTGCGGTGGAACCACGATGTCATCACCGATATTGAGCTCCGCGACCGTCACCTCCACCCGTTTCGGCTCCGCGGATTTAGCGCTCTTGCGCACGACTGTCACGTTTCGCTCAGCTGGAATGCGCAGGTTGCGCAAGATTTGTCCAGTACGCACCTTGTTGTAGCGCGTAAACATGCGACCTGTTAGCAACAGCACAGTCAGGCCGCACGCAACGTCGAAAAACACCTCTGCCGAGGCGCTTTCCCGGTAGTTGAAAGCAAACCAAGTGGGCGCAGTGGTATATCCAATCTGTCCCGCGGGACCAAAGATAAGCTGCGCTAGCGACCACAGCCACGCCAGCAGGATGGCAATGGAGCTCGCCCCATCCAGCGCCGACATCCGCCGACGCAGGGACGCCGCCATTGCCCGGTGGAACGGCCAACCACCCCACCACACCACAATCGTGGTCAGCACAAGACACATCCACTGCCAACCCGGGAACTGCCAGTTGACGTTCAACGACGTCACCAGCACCGGAATCGATAGGAACAGGCTTCCCCAAAAGCGTTGCTTGGTCACCAGTTCACGCGCCGTGAACAGTACTTCCGCGCCACCGCCGCTTCGGCGCAAGGCCGCTTCACGACGGCGAATGCGCTCCT
Organism: Corynebacterium sp. HMSC073B01; assembly: GCF_001838255.1. Taxonomy (NCBI): domain Bacteria; kingdom Bacillati; phylum Actinomycetota; class Actinomycetes; order Mycobacteriales; family Corynebacteriaceae; genus Corynebacterium; species Corynebacterium sp. HMSC073B01. The sequence goes on from NZ_KV836138.1 coordinate 45,638, forward strand.
CCTCATTCTGTTGAGCGGCAGCCGGAACAGCGGGACGGCGATGTTGTGACACATCCAGCCGAGTTGCACGACGCCGAAGCGTGCTGCGCGTGAGGTACGACTCGACCCCAATTTCGCGGAGAGCTTCGATGAACTGATTCGGATCGATGGTATCGGGCGCGGTAATCCACGCGCGTCCGGGCTTGTAGACCACAGAGGCGGTCACATCTGGAAAGGATTCCAAAACATGCTCAGCACGCTCAGCGCTCTCGGCGTTTTCCAAGTTTTCCAGGATGAGTGCGAAAGCTGTGTTGGACTGGCCTCTGCGGTGTGCAAGCCGCTGATGGGCACTTTCTTCGTCGATGTCCTGACGGCTTCGTGGCAATGCCTTACGAGCAGCGACCTTGGCATCCACAATCGCTTGTTCAACGCGATTGTCCAGAGAGAAATCAAACTCACCGGTGTCACTCATGGCCTTTGAAACTTTCCGTCTAATCCTGTGGCTGGTTGGCGCGCGTGAGCGCTAATTCACGATAGAGCAACAGTAGTCCACACGCCATCGCCAGGCTGGGCGCGATAACCCATACAGTCAGCGCTCCAGCCATAATGGCAAAGAACATGGCGAGAGCCGTGATAATCACCATGATGAGCAGGCAGTTCCGGGAGAGTTTGAACTCAGTGGCCGTCGGCAAGCAGCCGCTACCAATAAGCGAGCAGACCAGCGTCACACCGGCGACGATGTAGATATCGCGGCCAACGGCGGCGGGAGCCTGCGAATAGTCGCCGGTGACCAGTATCAAGCTCAGGACAATCTGGGCGATGAGCGCGACGAAGAGCACCCACTGCCAGGGCCGACTCGGCAGGGACATCATCGCTTGGACTCCTCAGGCTGCTTGGATTGCTTGGGCTGTGACTGGCCCAGCTGCTGTTGCCGCTTTGGATCAGCGCCATGCTTCGACGCTCTCGGCAGATGCGATTCCGGAGCGGACGGGGTCCACGGTTTCGACGGGCGCTGATGATCGAAGTAGTCCTTGGATTCCTTCGAAGCGGCGAGCACTAGACCCGCTACCGCGGCAGTGGCCGAGGCGATTCGCACAATTCCGCTGATAAGAACGAGGGATGCCGGCACTCCCGATTCTGAAGCCGTAGAAGAGAAGAAGGACATCAGCGCCGACAGTGCCAGGTAAAGCGAGCCGATAACCAGCACGGTGCGAGCACCTTCGCTCCCCTTGCGCATTCGCTCGATAATGGCGAAGAACGCGATGCAAAGCCCCACTGCGAAAAAGAACGCGATAACGATAGTCGCCTTCATGGCAGCATCAATCTGGCCCTCGCTGAAACCCGGGAAATTCTCCTTAGCGGTTGAGGGGCTCATCAGCATTTCCGGATGCAGCCAGTAGGTCACCGTAGCTACCGCAGCGACGAGCAGCTGCAACACGGCCGTAACCCGCCACGCCTGCCTAGCTCCCTCGACCTGCTCGGGAATTGCGGGCTTCTTCTCTTCTTTAGTCATCCGTCCACTTCTCGATATTTATTACTGCACGTTCACCCGAGCGAATTAGAACTGGGCGCGCAGCTTCTTCGCCAAGTCCACCGCTGCGTACGTCAAAATCTGCTCCGCACCGGCACGGCGAATGCTCAGCACTGCTTCCATCATCGCAGCATCCAGGTCAATCCACCCGTTGGCGGCAGCGGCGTGAATCATCGCGTACTCACCAGAGACCTGGTAGGCGGCAACCGGCACCGGCGACATATCCGCGACCTCGCGCAGAATATCCAGGTAGCTCATGGCCGGCTTGACCATCACCATGTCCGCACCTTCGTCAACGTCGAGCTGCACTTCAAGCAGGGACTCACGACGGTTTGCAGGATCCTGCTGGTAGGTACGGCGATCACCCTGTAGCGAGCTGCCCACAGCTTCACGGAATGGACCGTAGAAGGCGGAGGCGTACTTTGCCGAGTACGCCATGATGGAGACATCCTCATGGCCAGCGGCATCCAGGCCCTCGCGAATTGCGGCAATCTGGCCGTCCATCATGCCCGAAGGGGACACGATATGGGCACCGGCGTCGGCCTGCGCAACGGCCATCTTGATGTAGTTAATCAGCGTGCGGTCATTCTCAACGACCGTGTTGCCGAAGCGATCCGTGCCCAGCACACCACAGTGGCCGTGGTCAGTGAACTCATCCAGGCAGGTGTCGGCCATGATCAAAATGTCATTCCCGAACTCGTCGCGGAGACGACGCAGGGCACGGTTGAGTACGCCCTCCGGATTCCAGGACTCAGAGCCCTCGCCGTCCTTGTCCGCATCCAGCGGGACACCGAAGAGGTCAACTGCCGAGATACCTGCCTCAACAGCCTCGCGCACAGCTTCTACCAGGGAGTCCTCGGTATGCTGCACTACCCCGGGCAGGGAGCTGATGGGCTTCGGCTCATCAATACCATCTGCAACAAACATGGGCAGGATGAGATTTTTCGGAGTCAGTGTCGTCTCCGCCGTCATCGCACGCATCACCGGGTTGGTGCGCAGCCTGCGTGGGCGACGAATCGGGAGAGGAAATCCAAACTGTTCGAGATCGATTTCGCGGGATGATTCAGAAGCTCCAGATGTAGTCATAAAGACAACCTTAATCAAAACGCGAACTCGCTCCGGTACGCCCCTGCTCAGTCCTTGGTTTTACGCGAACGACGACGCTTCTTGCGCGGTGGTGGCAGCTGCCCTGCCGCCCGCAGTTGCGCAACATGCTCTGCCAGCGCATCCACCAGCTCCGGGATGCTTGCGCGCTCCGGCACGACATCTACCCGCAGGCCGTACTCGCGAGCCGTGGCTGCGGCCATCGGCCCGATGCAGGCAATGATGGTGCGAGCATGCGGCTTACCCGCGATGCCGACCAGGTTCTTCACCGTCGACCCCGAGGTAAAGCACACTGCGTCGAAGCCACCGGACTTAATCATGTCGCGGATATCCGCACTCGGTGGCGCTGCCCGCACGGTACGGTAAGCGACCACATCATCAACTTCCCAGCCCAGGTCAATCAGACCGTCGACAAGCACATCGGTGCCGATATCGGCGCGCGGCAGCAGCACGCGGTTGACCGGATCGAGATCCTCGATGTACTCCGGGAACACGTCGACAATGCCCGCGGCGTTCTGACGAGTGTCGTCCGGAAGCAGCTCCGGGGTAATGCCGAGATCACGGATGGCAGCAGCGGTGCGATGGCCGACTGCTGCGATGCGGACCCCGGCGAAGGAGCGCGCGTCCAAGCCGAATTCCTGGAACTTCTCCCACACTGCGGTGACGGCGTTGACGGAAGTGAAAACAACCCACTGGTAACGGCCGTCGACAAGCCCCTTGATGGCGCGTTCCATCTGCGCTGGGCTACGTGGTGGCTCGATTGAGATGGTCGGGACCTCAATCGGGATGGCGCCGTGCCCAACGAGACGAGCACTCATCGGCCCTGCCTGCGCCTTGGCGCGTGGGACCAGCACCTTCCATCCGTAGAGGGCCCGGTTTTCCCACCACGAGTACTTCGAGCGATTGTCCACGCCCTTGCCAAGTGTGACCACCAGCGGACCGGTCAGGTCTCCCGAGAGCTGTGCCAAGGTGCCCAGCGTGACATCGTAGGTGCGCTGCAGCCGAGTCGTACCGTTGACAGTCACCGACACTGGCAACGACGACGGCAGACCGCGTTCACCGAGTTCGGAGGCAATAGCGGACAGGTCATCCTGCACAGCCTGCAGCACCAGCGGCTGCGGTGCCTGTGCCAGCTCGTCCCAGTCCACATCGGCGCGACCGAGATCGGTCTCCGTGTACGTCGAGCCCAACGCGATACCGGCAAATGCCGGGACGGTGGAGGGCACGGACATACCAGGGACGATCTGGAACTCAACCTCGGCGTGCGAGACCTCGTTGATTTCGGCCAGCAGCGAATCGTTGGTCAGCGGATTTCCGGCCACCAAACGCACTACATCATTGCCTTTGGCTGCTTCTTCGACGAGCAGGGCGGCCATCTTCTTGGGATCGTCGATAGGCTCGCGCAAATCTGCAGCGGTCGGCGGTGCCGGGCGCGGCGGCTTACGACGAGATCCCTTGGCCTTGGCGGCGGCGCACATGCGCTCGTACTCTTCCTCGGCTTCCTTCAGCAGCTCGGGAGGAACAGGCACATCGGTTGCGACGAGCTCTCGAACCCCCGGCATGACATCGGCGTCGACGTAGGCGATAGCGGTGTCTGCGAGAATCTCACGGGCGCGAAGCGTCAGCAGGTCGGGATTTCCAGGACCAGCGCCGACGAACAGGATGCGTCCCGTTGCTGAGGGGAGGGAGGTGTTCATCGTTGCGGAGTGATTTCTTTTCTATTGGTTGTTCACTTTTCGTGCCGATGAGTCTCTAAGGAAGAAAGCGGACATGCGCCAACGCATGTGAGGGGCAGGTAGACACCTGAATCTCACATGCGAGCACACGAAGGAAACCCTTATCCCAACGGCATGCATACAGGCCTATTAGCATAAAGGGTTTGAGCCAAATTAACTAACCGGCTACTTTTGAGATTCCCGCAGGGTATCGCCCATTACCTCATGAGCACCCCGTTCAAGCAGGGCCGCCGCAACCTTCCGGCCAAGCTCATCGGCCTTATCCACGGTTGCGGTAGCGGTCTCGAGCAACTGGCGCGATCCGTCGACTGCGAACACCCCCGCCCGCAGGGTGAGTTCACCGCTATCGCTCACGGTTGCGTAGGCCGCAACCGGGGCGGTGCAGCCTGCTTCCAGCTCATTGAGTACAGCGCGCTCAGCGACAGCGCGGGCATGGGACACCGGGTGGTCAATCTTCCGCAGAATATCCACAATTTCGCGGTCAGCAGTGCGGCACTCCAGCGCCAGGGCGCCCTGGGCCGGGGCCGGCATGAGGACGTCCATGTCCAGGGATTCCGCAATCTCTCCGAGGCGCCCCGTACGCTCCAGTCCGGCGCGAGCCAGAATGACAGCGTCCAGGTCCTCAGAGACGCGCCCCATGCGGGTTTCGATGTTTCCACGCAGTGGTACAAGTTCCAGGTCGGAGCGCAGCGCACGCAGCTGAGAGACACGACGCGGCGCGGAGGTACCCACTCGAGCACCCTCAGGCAGGTCCATCAGCGGCGTGGCATCGCGGGAAATCAGCGCCTCTCGCGGATCGACGCGCTCCGGCACGGCTGCGACCATCATGTCGTCTTCCGGCAACGTCGGCAAATCTTTAAACGAGTGCACGATAATGTCGCACACCCCCTCGCGGAGAGCATGACGCAGCGCCTGGGTAAAGACACCGATACCAATCTTTTCCACCGGGTCGTGGCGGTTATGGTCACCGGCGGTCTTTACAATCACCAGCTCTGCAGGCTGCCCCAGCTCAATCAGTGCATCACGGACGTGGCCGGCCTGTGTCGTGGCCAGTTCCGAGCCCCTGGTACCGATACGAATAGTCGCTGGGTCAGGCATGTTTCCCTCCGGGTGTTAATTTTTGGTGGTTTCAGCAACGCCTTCAATGATGGCACTACTGTCAAGACCATACTGCTCAAATCCCTGCATCCGCCCAATTCGGCCCTCTACCATGAGATCTGCGGGGATATCGGTGTCAGCATACAGGCCAGAGGGGGTAGATAGGGGCAGGTCGAAGAGCTTCTGCAGCGCAAGCGCGTAGTTGCCACCACCCTGCTGACTAGAAAGCTTCTTGACCTGCACCGTTGGCACATGCAAGAGCTTATCGACGACGCGGCGAACCGTGGACTCGACTTCGCGACGTTCCTTTTGCGTAAGACCTGGTGTCTTCGCCTCCAGGCGAGCGAGCTCAGCCGCCGCCACATCTGCCGCACGCTCACGCAGAGCGCGAACAGTCGGTGCTACCTCGCTTGCACGCTGCGCCGTGAGGTAGGACTCCAACTCTTCGGCCACAATGTCGCGCGCTGCAGCCTCATCATCACGGCCCGGGACCTCCGTGCGAGTCATCTGCAGCAATTCGATGTTGAATAGTGCAATCCCCTCAAGCCCGGAGACATCCTCCGCAACGTCGCGAGGCATAGACAGGTCGACGATGGCGAGCGGGCCGTGGTCGATGACATCAGCAGCTGAGACCACTGGTGCCATGGCTCCGGTGGCACTGACGAGAATGTCCACATCATCGAGGACATCAGCGAAATCATGCAACGCAATAGCAGTAGCGGGGATGCCCGCTTCGATCGAGTGGTTAGCCAGGTTCTGCGCCCGGTCAACGGTGCGGTTGGCAATAATCAGACGATCAATGCCGCAGCGCCCCAGGTAACTGGCGGCCAGCGAACTCATCGCACCGGCGCCGAGGATAAGGGCCGAACGTCCGGCCAGAATATCGGTACCCTCAGCGACGTCAACACCAGAGTTGAACCCAGGATGCAGCGCAGCAATCGCCTCGTCGATGGCCACGGAGACCATCGATGCGCCCGCATTATCGATCAGTGTTTCGCTGTGGACTCGCTTGCCTGTGTGCAGCGCCTTCTGCGCCAAGTCATGCAGCATGCGACCGACGGTGCCGGCTTCGTCCGCTTCCTGGTAAGCATTGCGAAGCTGACCGATAATCTGCTGTTCCCCCAGCACCATCGAGTCAAGACCAGCACACACCGAGAAAGCATGCTCCGCTGCGGCCTGTGCGTACCGCACATAGAGGTGCGGTGTCAGTTCATCGAGTTCGAGCCCAGTACGACCGACAATTTCACGGACCACGGCCGATAGCCCAGAGTGGAAGCCGTTGGCCACCACGTAGTACTCAACGCGGTTACAGGTCGACAACAGCATCGCTTCGCTGATCGCTTCATCCGCGACCAGCCGAGCCAAAATGGCCTCTCGCTCAGTTTCACCGACGGAGACCTTTTCAAGAAGGGTCACCGGTGCAGACCGGTACGACATTCCGACGAGAAGCACACTCACCGCTCAATCACCGCTCTATTGCTCCTTCACAGGCCCCGCTACGGGCTTTTTCACACAGCTATGACTGTTAACGCTAGACAACTCTGCCATCTCGTCACAACAAAGGCATACTTTACTTAGTCTCTACCTCGATGTTCGCAGCACTCCCCTACTTCTTTGCCGCTACTCCACATTCTGCCATGTCTCCGCAGCTCCTAGCAGTTCGGCAGAGTTGTCTCCCGAACTTATTCGGCCTCCGCTATCGCTTCCAGGAGTTCATCATCATCGATTTCCCAGCAAGCGATTTCCTCATCATTGACCAAAATCACCGGCACGCGATCGCCAAATTCCATGGCCAAGTTCGGATCGGTATCGACGTCTTCCACCTGGAACTGCGCATTTTGGTCCCGAACTAGCGGCTCAATCTGCGCAATCACTCGGTCGCACGAACCGCAGGTCTTCCTACTCATCACCGTCACAGTCACCATAACGGCCAGTCTAAAGGTCGACTGTTTCGCTTTACGACGTCCCCCTCCCCACACTTCCCCTGCAAAAGTGACTCTTCTTATCCTTGCCCCATCCGCTCCTTGAATCTCAGCGCGCAGCTTTGCCTAAAGAGCGGATACTATTCAACAAGAGCTTCCGATAACGGATGTCGGTTGCATACACCGTGGAAAGAGATTTTCGTGCCGTGAGTGAGTTCAGTGCCGACAACCGCTCCCCCTTCCCCATCGACATGCTGGGTGACCTTGCGTCCTCGCAGGGTAACGTCCGCAACTTCCTCGAGCAGGTAGTTCTCGCTCCGCTCAATGACGAAGCACAGGAGGAAGCTGGTGCTGCAGCGGCTGCCAATGCACTGGAAGCTCTCGGCGAGGTCTACGACGTCGGCGGCGAAGAACTGGCTACGGGATTTCGCAGTGTAGCTGGTGCCGAAGATGCCGCTGGCGGTGCACGTGTGCTCTCGCAGCCCATTCCAGGTGTCGAACGCGATCAGGGCGCAGCCGCTTTCTTCGATGTGGACAACACGCTTGTCCAGGGCGCATCAATCTTCCTCTTTGCCATGGGTTTGGTCGAGCGCGGCTTCATCAAGAAGCGCGATTTGGCCGGCATGATCTGGAAGCAGCTGAAATTCCGAATCTCAGGCGCGGAAAACGCCGCCGACGTAGCTAAGGCCCGCGAACAGGCATTGGAGTTTTTCGCCGGCCACGATGTGGATGAAATGGTCAAGCTCGGCGAAGAAATCTTTGAAGAAAAGATCAGCGACCGCGTTTACCAGGGCACCCGCGATCTTGCGGAATTACATATCCAGGCTGGCCAAGAGGTCTGGCTGGTCACCGCTACCCCGGTGCAGCTGGCCCAGGTTATCGCTAAGCACATCGGACTGACCGGCGCCCTTGGCACGGTCGCCGAGGTCAAAGATGGCAAGTTCACTGGCCGCCTGGTAGGCGATATTCTCCACGGCCCGGGCAAGAAGCACGCGGTGGCAGCTCTGGCGGCCTCCTCCGGGTTGGACATGTCTCGCTGCACGGCATACTCAGATTCCGCCAACGATATCCCCATGCTGTCCATGGTGGGCACCGCCGTGGCCATCAACCCGGACCGCAAGTTGCGGAATTACGCCCAGAAGATGGGGTGGACTATCTACGACTATCGCCACTTCCGCTCCGCAACCTTCGCCACGATGCGGTGGCTCTCGATCGGAGCACTGCTGGCAGGAGCTGTCGGGTGCGCGGTACTCGTCGGCAAGCGACTGTGGGACGCGAACAAGGAAAGCTAAGCGCTGCTAGGCGCACTCGAGAGTTAGTGACTGCGTTTATGACAAAAATGGCTCGAAAAATGGCCTGAAAGTGTCATAAACTCCTACAGTTTCACATTTGCAGCCCGTAATCGGCAGCCCGTGATTAGCCCCCCCCAACGACAAAACCCGCCCTATCTCAACGAGACCGGGCGGGTTCTGCTTTTAAAACGTGTACGCGACGCAGCACGCGCGCTCCTGCGATAACGGCAGGAATGCTGGCTTACTTGCCGAGCTTACGACGCTGCACGCGGGTACGGCGAAGCATCTTGCGGTGCTTCTTCTTCGACATGCGCTTGCGACGCTTCTTAATGACGGAACCCATCGGCTCGACCTCGCTATTCGTTGACGGAAATTTCTTTTCTTGCACAATGGCGGCGTACTCAATGCGGCCTTACAACCGCCGAGATGTCACGCCCTTTTTCCTTCCGCCTTCACAGCTAGATACTTCATGACTTGAAGACGATAGGAAACAGGGGCGCAGCACAGCACCATGTACTAATCGGATTAATCATAGCGGGGACATATGCGTTCAGGTCAAACAGCCCCGCTTAAAGGCAGAAAAATTAACCCGCGTTGTAGAAGGAGGAGTCCAGGTATTCCTTGACTGCGGACTCATGGACGCGGAAAGAACGGCCAACGCGCACTGCCGGCAGCTCGCCAGCGTGAACCAGGCGGTAGACGGTCATCTTAGATACGCGCATGATGTCAGCAACTTCCGCAACGGTCAGAAAGGTGCCTTTATCTGCATTCTGCATTAGTAAATATTCCCTTCAGCGCACGCGACGCGCTGCAGGCTTCCCCTCCTGCAGAAAATCGTGACACGCACGTGCTTTTCATATCCTACCGGTAGGCAAGGTGCCGGTGCGATTTTTGATAAAAAATAGGGGCATTGGCGAATGGTGTGACAGTTGTGACTAACCCATCGTCCCTGCGTATCGGATTAGCTACTGCCGCTGACCATTTCCAATGCCCCAAATATTGGGGTTACTTGTACACCCGCTTCCACGCGGCGAAATACTTATTTACCCATCTCGTTGGCCTTGTCATAGCAAGCCTGCAGCGCACGATGCACCGCACGACGAATGCCCTCTTCCTCGAAAACTCGGGTGGCCGCAGCGGTTGTACCGCCCGGCGAAGTGACATCGGCACGCAACGCAGTCGGGTCCGCGCCTTCCTGCATCATCATCTCGGCCGCACCAGCAGCCGTAGCCGACGCCAGACGCTTAGCCTGATCACGCTTGAGACCCAGGTTCACACCCGCGTCGGTCATCGCCTCGACAAACTGGAAGAAGTAAGCCGGACCAGAGCCCGAGACCGCAGTGACTGCAGACATCAGCGACTCATCGACAACCTCAACGCTGCCGACCTTCTCCAACAGTTCGACAACCTCGTCGGTCTGGCTCACCGTGACAAAGCGGCCCGGCGCGACTGCACAGACACCCTTGCCCACCAGCATCGGGGTATTCGGCATGACGCGGATCACCGGAGTACCGACAGCACAGACGCTTTCCATCTTGTCCAGCGTGATGCCAGCCGCCATCGACACCACGATGGTGTCGACCTCAGAGTCATCGAGCACGTCGGCAATCTGCTCGAGCATGTCGATAATCAAGTACGGTTTTACGCACAAGAACACCACGTCGGCACCGTCGACGGCCCCTACTGGGTCGTCGGCATCGACAATGCCGTAGGTCTCCTTCAGACCGGCCAGGCTCTCCTTGGTGCGCCCCACCACATAAATCGAGGAGGGCGAGACACCACCGTCGATGAGACCACCGACGAGTGCGCTACCAATCTTTCCGCCACCAATTACAGCAATTCTTGTCATGGACGCTAAGTGTGCCAAAACTGGCCCACACATGCGAATGCAGGGACCGGAAAACTACGCTTCCGACCCCTGCATCAGGTGATGATTATTCTGTTGACCCCACTACAACTGGAAGAGAATCCAGGGGCCAAATGTCAGCGCCAAACCGACAAGTCCTGCGAGAATCGGTGTCAGTTTGTCCTTCTCACGGCGCAGGTAGTTCGCCATTCCCGCGAAGCCACCAGCGACCACGAGAGCCATGATGACAACCACAATCTTTGGCAGCGACGACCAGGCCATGGTGAAGCCCAGGAACACCAATGCACCAGCAATCAGACCCACGAAGACCTGGATTAGCAGCAACGGCACCGAGAGGGAATTGTCCTCGGCGTAGCCATCGCGCGCGACGGCCTTGCCCTTGGAGCTCTTGGATTCTTCACGCTTAACGACGTCCCGGGGCTCCGCCTGCTTCTCGTCAGCTGCGGCCTGGGTCGGTGTGGTCTCGACCTGTGCAGCCTCAGCGGGGGCGTCCTCGGCCTGCTCGATATCGGCCTGTGCGCCTTCTGCCTGTGCAACTTCAGGAGCGACAGCGGCTGCCACTGCCGCCTTGGAAGCGGCACCGGTATCGGCGTCAGCGTCGGCAGCCTCGAAGGTAGCGGTTTCCTGAGCAGCTTCAGCCTCAGCAAGCTGTTCACCGTCGACGTCATCCATTTCAGCGGATGCCTCAGACGCTTCGTCGACATTGTCCTGGACAACCGGAATGGAGGCGGTCGGACGGTCGTCGTAAGCGTTGGAACCGGTGAGTACTGCACGAGCGACTGGCCCCGGCTCCCCAATCTGCTGCGACTCGTCTGCCATGTCACGCAGTTCGGTGAAGGTGTAGGTAATCTCCGAACGCTCGGAGTTGACCATGACCGGACGGGGTTCCATCGGAATTGCCAATGGCACCGCAGGGGCTGCTGGCTGCGCAGTTGGTGTGCTCTGCGCGGCTTGCTCCTGCTGCGAAGCTGCCGGTGCTACTGGAGCAGCCGGTTCTTCAGCAACTTCGGCAACCTCGTCAGCTTCGGCCTCAGCGACCTCGGCGTCAGCTACTTCGGCATCAGCCTCAGCTACTTCCGACTCCTCTTCTTCCTGAGCAGCAGCTTCAGCCTCGACCTCAGCTTGAACCTCATGCTCCGAAGAATCCGCCCCTTCAGCAACTACCACTGAATCAGCGACAGCCTCCGAGTGCTCCGGAGCTTCTGCCTCCGGTTCGGCTGCCTGCGCTTCTTCTGCGGCATTGGCCGCAGCTTCGTCGGCAAGCAAATCACTCGTAGTCGTCTGATCGTCGTCTGCGTTGGAAAGAGCGTGAGCACCACGTCGCGGTTCGTCGGCCTTTACACGAGGGATTGAGCCGGTGAGCTCCTGAACAGACACACCGCCTTCTTCAAGGCTGCGTCGACGGCGGCGCCGCGGTGGTTCAGAGGGGGCTCCCTCCTTCTGCCGCCGCGCCAGCAGTTCGGCAACGGTGAGCTTTTCCTCGCTCATCTCAACCCTTTCCGTATAGGTCACTGTCCAGTCGTCGGAAGATAATGCCCTCACGCAGCGCCCAAGGACAAATCTCGACCTTCTCTAATCCCAATGCTCGCATACTAGCCTCTGCAACGAGAGCACCTGCGACAATTTGGTGAGAACGATTCGCACTAACACCCTCAAGTTCAGCACGGTCAGCCGCCGTCATGCGGGAAATAAACGCAATCAACTGGCGCAAACCAGCGGCAGTCAGAGTGCGCTTAACCCGGGGACCAGCAGCGGAAGGCGCCGCACCGGTCAGGCGAGCGAGAGTGCGGAAAGTCTTCGAGGTGGCGACAGCCAAGTCCGGCTCACCAAGCGTACGCAGATGACGAGCTGGCTCAGCGAGCTCAGCATCAATGTAATCGCGCAGCAGGTCAATCTTCTTGCGCTCCGGCGGATCGGTCTCGAACCACTCGTGGGTCAACCGTCCCGCACCGAGCAGCAGCGAGTACGCGGCCTCCGGATCTTCATCGGTACCCGACGTCAGCTCAAGAGAACCGCCACCGATATCCAGGTTGATTAGACGACCAGCAGACCAGCCGTACCAGCGCCGTACTGCCAAAAAGGTCAGACGAGCCTCATCTTCACCGGAGAGAATCTGTAGCTTAATGCCAGTTTCTTTCTCAACGTGGGCGAGAACCTCGTCCGCATTCGTGGCATCGCGAACAGCTGAAGTGGCGAAGCTAATCATCTCTTCGCACTTCATCTGCTCAACCAATTCCTTGGATTCAGCGACGTAGCCCGTCAGCTTGTCAATGCCCTTCTTGGACAGGTTATTGTCCTTATCCAGGTACTCGACCAGCTTCATCGTCGACTTGGAATCGCTCATCGGAGTCGGATGTCCGCCCCGGCGGGCGTCCACCATCACCAAGTGGACGGTATTACTACCTACATCTAATACACCTAATCTCACTCTTAGTAGGTTAGACGGTCTACGGTGTATTGGTGTGAATCAACCCCACCCCCGCCCCGGTCGCGGACCGCAACCGTCTCCCGCTGAAGTCGCCTATGACTTTCCCCGCGAGTGGTTCGAGTTCACCCACCCGGAGGACCCAGAACACATCATCACCTGCGACCTAACCTGGTTGATGAGCTCCTATCAATGCGCTTTCGGCACCTCCGCTTGCCAGGGCATCGACTCCGCGAACGCGGATGTCGGATGCTGTGGCCATGGCGCCTTTATCACCGACGAAGAAGACCGCGAGAGGGTTATTGACGTCGTAAAGCGAATGGAAGGCGACTCCGCAGAGCCCCAGTGGTGGCAGAACCGCCCCGAACAAACTCTGAAGTGGCTTGAAACCTACGAAACCGACCCCTCCGAACCGTTGGAACCGTGGTTAGTGTGGGACGAGCTTGACGACGAAAACGGAGAGCCTGAGCCTGCTCTGAAAACGAAGGTCGTGAAGAATGCCTGCATTTTTGCCAACCGTGACGGATGGCGCAATGGTGCGGGCTGTGCCATCCACCAATGGGCGATGGCCAACGACATTGACCCCGTAAAGGTCAAGCCGGATGTGTGTTGGCAGGTGCCGCTGCGCCGACTGGAGGACTGGGAGGAACGCCCGGACGGCCAGGAGATTCTGCGCACGACCATTACCGAATACGATCGTCGTGCCTGGGGCGATGGCGGCGAGGACTTTGAATGGTTCTGCACGGGCGCGCCGGCCACACATACCGGTGGCGAGCCGGTGTGGCGCACGCACAAGTCCGAGCTAATAGAGCTCATCGGCGAAGAGTGCTACGAAATTCTGGCGGAGCACTGCCGTGCCCGAGAAATAGCGGGCGCGGCCAAGGCTTTCGGGCCGAGTGGCTACCCACTGCTGGCGATTCACCCGGCCACACGCGCAGCGGCCGAGGGGCTGGCGCCGGACGAGGTTTAAGTCGGGGTTTCTCAGACCGACGGCGGAGATTGTCGGCAGCAGTCTGCTGAGCTAGTCCTCGAACTTGTAACCCAAGCCGCGAACGGTGACCAGGAACTCCGGCGAGGAAGGATTGCGCTCGATCTTGGAGCGCAGGCGCTTGATGTGTACGTCCAGCGTCTTGGTGTCGCCGACGTAGTCGGAGCCCCAGACGCGGTCGATGAGCTGGCCACGGGTTAGCACACGACCACGGTTGCGCAGCAAGTACTCCAGCAGGTCGAATTCCTTGAGCGGCATTGCGACATCATCGCCGTCAACGGTGACTACATGGCGCTCGACGTCCAGCACGACCGGGCCGCCGCGCAAGACCTCCTCGTAGATATCCTCGACATCGTCGGAGTCGTCGTGGCGACCGCGGCGCAGCACAGCCCGGATACGGGCAATAAGTTCCCGAGAGGAATACGGCTTGGTCACATAGTCATCCGCACCAATTTCGAGGCCGACGACCTTGTCAATCTCAGTGTCACGGGCGGTCACCATAATCACTGGGACAGAGGACTTTAAGCGGATGTTTTTGCAGACCTCGGTGCCACTCATACCTGGCAGCATGAGGTCCAGCAGCACAATGTCCGGTTCTGCCTTGGAGAATTCTGCAAGTGCTTCCTGGCCGTCAGCGGCCATCCGCACCTCGAATCCTTCGCGCTGCAGCAGAAACGCAAGCGGCTCCGCCAAAGCCGTCTCGTCTTCGACAATAAGTACCTCAGTCACGGATTACTTCATTCCTTCCTTGGAATCCTTGTTCTGGGAATCCTTATCCTTGCCACGGGTTTTGCCCGTACCGCGCTGCGCGTTTTTCTTAGCCGCAATTTTACCCGCAGGCTGGGTGTGGCCGATTGGCAAACGTGCAGATACATCGCCATCATTCGACGCGGAACCGTTCTTTTCCATCAGCGGGAGCTCAATGGTGAAGGTCGATCCTGTGCCCAGCCGACTCCACAGCTTCACGGTTCCCTTGTGATTCGCTGCGACGTGCTTAACAATTGCCAAGCCCAGACCGGTACCGCCTGTCGCCCGCGAGCGTGCCTTATCCGCACGGAAGAAGCGCTCGAAGATACGCTTCTGATTCGCCTGGGAAATGCCGATACCGCGGTCAGTGACGCGGATAGCGACGGTGTCGTTATCCTCCTTGACCGCAGTCACAGATACAGGCGTGGCCTCTGGCGAGTAGTTGATCGCATTTGAAATCAGGTTGGACACCGCGGTGATCAGCAGGCTGCGTTCACCTTCAACCACCAAATCCGGCTCACAGTCAACGGTGATTTCAATACCCGCCTGCTCCGAGAGCATCTGGTTACGACGCACAGCTCCTTGGACAATCTCTTCAACCTTCACGGGAGACATGTCCGGCAGCGGCTCTGCCCCCTGCAGCTTCGACAGCGAGATGAGTTCCGTAATCATGGTCGACATCCGCTTGGACTCCTGCGTCAGGCTCTCACTAAAGTGACGCACGGCAACCGGGTCGTCGGTAGCTTCATTCAGCGCCTCGACCAAGAGGCTGATGGCCCCCACCGGAGTCTTGAGCTCGTGGGAAACGTTAGCCACAAAGTCACGTCGCGCGGCCTCCATACGGGCCTGTTCGGAGACATCCGCCGCATAAATCACCACAAAACGGTCGTCCACCAGTGACAACGGAGTTAGCTGACAGCGGACAATTGTGTCCGGCGCCCCCGCCCGGCGCGACGGCAGCACCAGCGTTAGCTCCTGGTCCTCCTGCGAGTCAAAGACCTTGAGCGCAGCTTCCCAGCCCACGTCATTGAGGCGGCGCTCATAGACCAGCCCTAACTTGTGCGCCATGGAGTTCGACAAAATCAAATCACGTGAGATGTCAACGACCACCACACCCGTCGGAGACTTCTGAATGGCCAGGTGCATGACCTGCGCCATGGTGGTTATTGAACTTTCCTCGTCGCTCTTCTGACGCCGAGCGGCGTTATAGGCACCCGAGACAACTCCACCAAGAATCAGCACAGCTGCCATAACCGCAGCACCTAATAGAGCGGCGATAATGATTTTTGACACGGGTCTTACCCTAAGCTCTTTTCACAATCCGCGCGCGCTGAAAATCAGTGCGCTAGCTAGCTCTAAATAGACCAAGGAGCACAGCCCCACTTGGCTGCGCCCCTTATCGGCCTATCAAACACCTACATTTTTACTTGTTGCCCTGAGCAGCAACAGCAGCAGCACCTGCAGCTGCAGCTTCCGGATCCAGGTAGGTGCCACCCGGGTTCAAAACCTTGCCCTCAGCATCAAAGTCGTAAACCAGCGGGATACCGGTCGGGATGTTCAGAGCGGCAATGTCCTCGTCCGAGATGTTGTCCAGGTGCTTGACCAGTGCACGCAGGGAGTTACCGTGAGCTGCCACCATGACAGTCTCACCGGCCTTCAGACGCGGCAGGATTTCCTCTTCAAAGTAAGGAATGAAACGCTTCACGACGTCCAGGAGGCACTCCGTGCGCGGAACCTCATCCAGGTTGGCGTAACGCGGGTCATTAGCCTGCGAGAACTCGCTGTCATCCGACAGCTCCGGCGGCGGAGTGTCGTAGGAGCGACGCCAGGACATGAACTGGTCCTCGCCGTACTTCTCCTTGGTCTCTGCCTTGTTCAGACCCTGCAGAGCACCATAGTGGCGCTCGTTCAGACGCCAGTCACGGATAACCGGAATCCACAACAGGTCAGCGGTATCCAGGGCAATGTGTGCGGTGTTAATTGCGCGACGCAGCAGCGACGTGTAGAGAACCTGCGGCTTCAGGCCTGCCTCTACGAGCATCTCACCGGCACGTACTGCCTCAGCGCGGCCCTTGTCGGTCAGTGCAACGTCGACCCAGCCCGTGAACTGGTTGGATGCGTTCCACTCACTCTGGCCATGACGGACAAGAATCAGTTTTCCATTGCTCATACCCCTAATTGTGCCCCAAAACGGGAAAGCCCGCCGTTCGTTGCCCCGCTATGTGGGTTGCTACCCCCCGGCTACTCAACCATGTGGCGGAACTGCTCCAGATTGGCCAGGTTTTCCCCACGGTCAACCCGCCACTCCCACTCACGCTTAATTGCCGATGCAAAGCCGCGTTCGAGGATCTGGTTGAAGTCCCCATCGGCCGTCTCCAGCAGCTGACCGAGGAGACGGTCGAGGTCATCGTCGGAAAGCTCAGCGGGCAGTTGACCGACCAGGTAGATGTCGCCGGCGGCATCGATGGTGTAACCGATGCCGAACAGACGACGGTTGCGCTGTAGCAACCACTTGTAAACGGCCTCGTGGTTTTCTTCGACCGCGCGACAGACGAAGGCTTCAACACGCAGGGAGTCCGGCGCCGGGATGAGGCCGACGATAGTCTTGAGCTTCTTCTTACCAGGCAGGACCACCACGGCGGCATTGTCTGCAATACCATGCTCGACACCGAGGCGTTCCAGCTGCTCACCGAGGGATTTCAGCTGTACTTGGATGTCCGTGCTCATCGTGAATCATCTCCCTGTTTTTGTGGTTACGGCCCTGGCGATACTGAAGCTAACGAAACTTACCGGGAGCCGCCCGCATCCCGGATAGAGCCGGGACAATTTTCCTTTTGGAGTTCGGTTCGATGATAGACATCGGCCAACCGATCCACGGTCTTTTGCCAGGAAAACTCCAAGGAGTGCTCACGCGCCTGGGTGGCCAACTTAATGCGCA
Organism: Corynebacterium sp. HMSC073B01; assembly: GCF_001838255.1. Lineage (NCBI taxonomy): Bacteria > Bacillati > Actinomycetota > Actinomycetes > Mycobacteriales > Corynebacteriaceae > Corynebacterium > Corynebacterium sp. HMSC073B01. The sequence continues at coordinate 63,265 of NZ_KV836138.1, forward strand.
GCTCGTCGTCCTCCACCAGGCGACCGAGGGCATCGGCCCAGGCTGCGGGCTCGTGACCGTCGACAAGCAAACCGCTGACCCCATCGTCGACAGCGATGGAGAGCCCGCCGACATTCGCCGCGACAACGGGAGTGCCAGTGGCCTGAGCCTCCATCGCCACCAACCCGAAAGTTTCGTTGTAACTGGGCACGGCGACAATATCTGCGGCCTGGTAGAGCTTCGCCAGGTCCTGCGGCGGGCGCGGGGGCATGAAACGGACCAGGTGGTCGATCCCCTCTTCCGCGGCGAGATTGGTGAATTCGTCGGGCGCATGCAGCCCAGAACCGGAAAGTCCACCGCAGATAATCACTCGGACATTAGTGGCGGGATGGCGACGCATGAGCTCACCGACACCCCGCAGCAATACCTGCGGGCCTTTCAGCCGCTGCAGCCTACCGACGAACAAAATGACCTTAGTGTGCAACGGGATGCCCAGCTCACGACGGGACCGCTCGGTGGCACGATCACTGCCCGGCGAAAAGAGCTCCACGTCCACCCCGGGCGGCACGACATTGATGCGCCACGGGTCGGCATCGTGGAGATCCGCGAGCTGCTTAGCCTCGGCATCTGTGTTGACGATGAGCCGGCACGCATTGTCCACAATCTGCTGCTCACAGATACGCCGAGACTCCGGCTCCGGCGTATCTCCCTCCGCCAGATGGAGATTCTTCACTGCCGCCAGCGTGTGCGCCGTGTGCACAAACGGAATGTCAAGCAAATCCGACAGCAGCCACCCCACCTGGCCAGAGAGCCAGTAGTGCGAATGGATCAGGTCGTATTCAATCCCCTGTTTGCGGGCGAATTCAATGACCCCACCGGCAAAGGCCGGCATCTGCGTAGCCAGGTCTGACTTCTCTAACCCCTCATAGGGACCAGCCACAATGTTGATGACGCGGAAGTTCTCACTGACCTGAATCACCGGCCCATCGCTGGAACGCGTGGCGCGGGTGAAAACATCCACCTTCACACCGCGTCGCGCCAGCTCCTCGCAGGTGCGCAGCACGTAGACATTCATGCCACCAGCGTCACCGATGCCCGGTTGCTCCAGCGGAGAGGTATGCATGGAGATCATCGCGATGCGGTTCGGCCACGCCGGGGTGTTAGAGGTGGCCGCGTCTGCGCCCGCCGTTGCCGCCGGAAATGTTTCGCTCATACTGCCCAGAGTGCCTATGCCAGGGGCAACCCCGCAAATGAGTACCTCAAATACGTGTATTGGAATTCCGGCATCGCAGTGCGACGTACGGCACAATAGAGGTCGATACCTACTACGTCGTAGGTTATTATCACCTCACGACATAGTCAGGTGCTAAACAAAAACCTAGGAGGACCCCATGGCCGATACATCCAGCTCACACGCTGCAAATGACTCCGCCCCAGCTCACGGTTCCACACCCAACGCTGCGGCCTCCAAGGCCTGGCTGAACCTGTATCCGGAGTGGACCCCACCCCACATCGACTACAACTTCGACACCCTCCTAGACGTCTACCGCCACACTCTGAGCAACCACCCGCGCCGCAAGGCATTGACCTTCTTCGGTCGCTCCACCTCCTACGCCGAGCTAGATGCCAAGGTTCGCAGCGTTGCCGCCGGCCTGCGCGCACTTGGCGTACGCAAAGGCGATCGCGTGGCACTGCTCATGCCGAACTGCCCGCAGCACGTCATCGCCTACTGGGCAGTTCTGCACCTCGGCGCTGTTGCCGTAGAGCACAACCCCCTCTACACCGCCCACGAACTGCGCCACCCATTCAACGACCACGGCGCCCGCTTTGCCATCTGCTGGGACAAGATCGTCCCCGTACTTGAAGACCTCCGCAACAACACCCCGCTCGAGACCATCATCGCGGTCAATATGCTGCAGGACCTGCCGTTTGTCATGCGCACCGCCCTGTCGATCCCGCTGCCGAAACTCCGCGCCGCCCGCGCTAAGCTGCACTCCTCCGCACCGCAGGTCATGGGTTTTGACGCTTTGCTTCACGACGCCGTCGGCGGAGACGGCCACGACCTCCAGGCCGATGAATCCATCACTGCCGATGACACTGCAGTGATGATGTACACCTCTGGCACCACGGGCTCGCCAAAGGGCGCACAGTTGAGTCACCAGGGGTTGGTAGCGAACATTCTGCAGGGCAAGGCCTGGGTGCCGGGCCTTGGCAAGGAGCGGGAAATCTCCCTCGGCGTTCTGCCGATGTTCCATGCCTACGGCCTGACCATTGTCACCAACTTGTCCATGCTGATTGGCGCTGAACTGGTGCTGGTGCCGGCACCGGAGATTCCGCTGATTATGAAGGTGATGAAGAACAATCGCCCGACATGGGTGCCTGGTGTGCCGACTCTCTACGAGAAGATTGTCGAAGCCGCCGAGCGCGATAATGTCGACCTCTCCGGCGTGAAGTTCGCCTTCTGCGGTGCTGCTACCCTGCCGGTTTCCCTTGTGCAGAAGTGGGAGAAACTCACTGGCGGGCGTCTTGTCGAAGGCTACGGCCTCACCGAAACGTCACCGATTATCGTCGGCAACCCGATGGACGGCAACCGCCGCCCGGGCTACGTTGGCCTGCCATTCCCTGACACCGAGGTCGCCATCGTTGACCCCGAAGATCCCACCAAGCTCCGCGCTGACGGCGAGGAGGGCGAGGTCATCGTCCGAGGCCCACAGGTTTTCGCCGGTTATCTCAACCTCCCGGAGGCAACGGAGAAGTCCTTCACCGATGGGCCTGCTGAGCTTCCCGCTGGCGATCGTTGGTACCGCACCGGCGATGTCGGAGTCATGGAGTCGGACGGCTTCATCAAGCTGGTTGCCCGCATCAAGGAGGTCATCATCACCGGTGGCTTCAATGTCTACCCGGCCGAGGTCGAGGAAGTACTGCTCTCCCACCCAGACATCACCGATGCCACGGTCGTCGGCCTCCCGAAGAGTGACGGCTCCGAGATGGTCGTGGCCGCCATCACCCTTGCTGACTACGCCCGACTGGATTCCGACGCCTACCGCGACCACTGCTACGACAACCTGACCCGGTACAAGGTGCCGCGCGCATTCTTCCACCTGGAGGAACTTCCTCGCGACCAGATGGGCAAGGTCCGCCGCCGCGATGTCCGCGACGTGCTGCTCACGCAGCTGGAGCAGAAGGGCCAGAGCGTCGATTCGCTTTCCCACCGCAAGCACCATTAGTTCACGGTGGTTTTGTAGTTGGGATAGGGGCCTGAGTAGAGCGGGCTCCTATCCCTTTAAGGCGGACCCCGGCTCCCCCCCCAGACTTAGTGACTAGGTTTATGACAAAAAACTGAGGGTGAATAATATTCACATGTCATAAACCTAGTCACTTTCTCTATCCCCGACCCTGAGAGAAGGCCCGGGAGCGCAAGCTGAGGACTACTCAGCGGCTCCAGCGACTCCAGCGCCCCCCCATCAAGCCCGCCAGCCCCAGCAGTCCCGCCAGCCTCTCCAGTCCGCCCCCCCACTGGCCATCAGCCACCCGCCGCGGGCCTAGTCGATGCTCACGCCGACCCACACCGGCTCGGGCACCAGGGTCACGCCGAAGGCCTTTTCCACACCAGCGCGCACATCGCGCGCTAAAGCCACCAAGTCGGCGGCGGTCGTAGGCGTACCGTCGCCGGACTCCCCGCGGTTGGTCAGGGCAAGAGTGTGCTTAGTCGACAGTCGTGCGGGCGCACCGTCACCGGGGTAGCCCTTCGGGAACCCGGCGCGCTCGATAAGCCACGCCGCCGAGAGCTTCACGGCTCCCTCGTGGCCGGGGCCAGCGGGGAATGCGGGCATATTCGCGGCCTCATCGGCCCCACGCAGCGCGGCAACCTTTGCACGCACGGCCTCCACCGAGTTCTCCGGAATGATCGGGTTGGTAAAGAAAGAACCCGCCGACCAGGTATCGCGGTCAGCATCTTCGAGCACCATGCCCTTGCCCCGGCGCAGCTCAAGCACCTTTTCGCGCACCAACTCAGCCGGCCTGCGAATCTCGCCAGCCGCAGCCTCGGCCTCGTCGACGCCCAGGCGCCGCGCCAGTTCGCCATAGCGAAGTGGCGCGGACATGCCATCCACACTGAGCTCGAACCGCACGGCCAGCACCACTGCCCGTGCGGTGAACTTCAGGTTCGAGTAGCGGTAGGAAAGGTCGAGAGACTCCGGTTCCACCCACTCGACCGAGCCGGTTGCGCGGTCGTAAAGCTGCACCGCGTCCAGGACCTGCGACACCTCAGCACCGTAGGCGCCCACGTTTTGCACCGGAGTGGCTCCGGCCGATCCCGGAATACCCGACAGGCATTCAAGGCCGCCAAAACCTGCGTCGACACTCATCTCCACGACCTCGTCCCAGACCGCACCGGCCTCGGCCTCCACGATTGCCGACACGGACTCCAGCCCGTGTCCGCGAGTGCTCATGGTCACGTTGTCGGCCTCGATCACCACGGCCACCAGCGGCTCGAGTTCATCGGCTACCACCAGGTTGGATCCGCCTCCCACGATGAGGAGGGGTACGTTAGCGTCGTCAAGCGCGCGTACAACATCGACCACAGCGTCCGTCGTGCTACACCGGACGACGGCACGCGGCACCCCGCCGAGGCGGAGCGTCGTCAAATCCGCGAAAGCGGTATGCGTGCTGAGCTCCACCCCCTCTAGCCCCGCAAGCCCATCGATGGCTTCTTCCATGTCGGAGGTCAGGTGAATTGGGTTCGGCGATTGGTCGAGATTTTCCACGCCCCTAGCGTAGTGCAAATTACGTATCATCAAGCGCATGACTACGACTAACACGCACACCGTCAACTTCGACCAGCCGATTGAGAAGGTTTACGAGGCCCTCACCGACGCCGGTTTCTGGGAGAAGGTCGCAAACCGTTTCTCGGCAGCTGACGGCAAGGTGGAAAAGTTCGAGACCACCGACGCTGGCACCACCGTCGTGATTCGCCAGACCGTCTCTGCTGACAAGATTCCGGCGCAGGCGCAGAAGTTCGTTAAGTCCGGGGTCGGCATGACGCGCACGTTCGTCATCAGCCCGCTTAACGACGACGGCGCGACCTCTACCGTGACCACAGAAGCTTCGGGCGTACCGGCGTCCTTCAGTGCGTCCCAGAAGCTCACCGCCCAGGGTGAAGGTTCAGTGCTGACCACCAACTCCGAGTTCGCCATCAACGTGCCGCTGCTCGGTGGCAAGCTCGAGGAGAAGGCAGCTCCGTACCTGGAACGCGTCCTCAACGCTGAGACCGCTGTGCTGGCGGACTACGTCGCTAAGTAGGTTGCGCACTGGGGGGGGGCACTCCGGGGCGACACCGAGGGGACGGATACCGGGCGAAGATAAGTGGTAGCGACGGAGCCGTCGTTAAGCAAGACTGGGAACCATGAGTTCTGCTAAACGCTCGTCGAGCGTCAAAGTCCTGCCCACCGTCCTCGGTGTCATCATCGTGGTGGCGCTCATTGCGATCGCCGGCGAAATCGGCGTCCGGATGTTCGTGAGCAAGGAGATTTCCGACGGCTACCGCACCTCCGCCGAAGAGCGTGGTGCGACGGTCACTGAAGACCCCAAGGTTTCTTTCGGCACCCGCCCGATGCTGCTCGCCTTGGCCACCAAGTCAGTGCCCTCGATGGATCTGTCCACTCCGAACACACTGGAGGTCAAGAACCCGGAGGCGCTGGGTGGCGCACCGGAGATCAACGGTGACCCGGCAGCGGAAGTGCACCTGGAAAACGTGGATCTGAGCAATCGTGCGGATCCGACGGCAGAGTCGCTGCGAGTAGACGTCACAATCCCACCTCAACTGCTGCAGGCGCTAATTAACCGGGAAAGCGGTGTACGCGCTTCCACAATCACGCCGTTGCCGGACGAAGGCCTGTTCAACATTGAATTCGCCTCCGGATTTGCGACCTCCAAGTTCCGCCCGATTGCCAACGGCGGTCATATCGAAATCAACTTGGAGGGCGGCTCAATCCTCGGCTTAAACCTCGATGGCCTGGCCGGCTGGCTGGGAGAAGCGAGCGGTACGCTGTTGAGCTACGACATCGGCCACGGTATGCAGGTGGAGGAAGCGCACGTCACCGGGGAGGGCCTGGCGTTGACGCTGACGGGCGCAAATCTGCCTTTGTCGACCGTGAGCGAACTTACCTTTAGCTAGCAGGTAAGATACCGAGAATGACTCGCTCTCTCATCACCGCAAATAGCGGTACTCCCACCGAGCGCCAGTACATCTTCTCGCTCGGCTGTCCAGACCGTACCGGTATCGTTTCCACCCTGTCGACCTTCCTGTCCGACATTGGTGCGTGGATTACCGAGGCGGACTTCTTCTCCGACCCGGAGACCGGATGGTTTTTCACTCGCCAGGCGGTCCGCGCCGACGCGCTCGACCTGACTGTAGAAGAGCTGCGCGAGAAATTCGCCGAGCTCGTCGGTGATTGGGGCCCTGAGGTCCGCTGGAAGGTCACCGACAACGCTGTCCCGAAGCGCGCTGTCATCCTGGTGACCAAGGAAGGCCACTGCCTGCAGGATCTGCTCGGCCGCGTCGCACAGTCGGACTACCCGATGGAAATCGCTGCAGTAGTTGGCAACCACCGCGATCTGGAGCCACTGGTCGCAGCGTATGACATTCCCTTCCACCACGTGCCCTTCCCCAAGGATGCCGTCGGCAAGCGTAAGGCATTCGATGAGGTCGCCGAGATTGTCGACGCCGAAAACCCGGATGCCATCGTGCTCGCACGTTTCATGCAGATTCTGCCGCCGGATCTGTGCGAGAAGTGGGAAGGCCGCGCAATCAATATCCACCACAGCTTCCTGCCGTCGTTCATGGGCGCGCGCCCGTACCTGCAGGCTTATCGACGTGGTGTGAAGCTCATCGGTGCCACCTGCCACTACGCCACTGAGGACCTCGACGACGGCCCGATTATTGAGCAGGACGTCATGCGTGTCTCCCACAAGTACACCGCTGCGGACATGCAGCGTGAGGGGCGCGATGCGGAGAAGCAGGTCCTCGCCCGCGGTTTGCGCTGGCACCTGGAGGACCGTGTGCAGGTCTACGGCAACCGCACCGTGGTGTTCCAGTAGGTTACCGTGGTGTTCCAGTAGGTTTTCGGGGAGCCAGACCTATCCCTATCCCCTCCCCCAGAAAGAAAGTGTCTGGGTTTATGACAAAATCACCGGGTTTTTCACCCAGAAACTGTCATAAACCCAGACACTTTCTCAGTTGTGCGGGCTAACACCCGCCCTGGACTAGCACCCGCCCGGGACTAATAACCGCCCTGTGCGTTCGACAAAATGTCCTTGATCTGTGGGCGAACATCCAACCAGTAAATCCCCGTGATGACTAGTCCGGCAATCAGCGGGATGCCCAGCATTGCCCAGCCCAGCCACGGCAGGAGTAGGAAGATAGCCGAACCGACCAGCATGCCGGCCCAGACGTTGCGGCTCTTGCGGTCTGCAGCGTCAAAGGCATCCGCGCGGGTGGTGATGACAAGCACCGCACCGATTAGCGCCAAGATGCCGATGACAAACGGAATGGCGAACTGAAACAGGACGTCCACATAGACGGAAATTGCCATCAGCGGCGAATCCGCAAGACTGGGCAAAGATGGTAACAGGCGCACCGGGGGAACAACTCCTTTAACAGGGATGCATTGCTTTTTACATGCTAACGCACACGGTCTGATGTGCTGGGTTGTGCTGCTAAATAGCCCCAAACACCAAGGTCGACAGGGTGTAAATAGCCAAACCGGCCAGTGATCCGACAACAGTGCCGTTAACGCGAATGAACTGCAGATCGCGACCGACCATCAGTTCAATCTTGTCGGAAGCCTCATCGGCGTCCCAACGCTCGACGGTCTCGGAAATGATCGAGGTAATCTCGCCCGCGTAGTTCTCAGCGATGAAGACGACAGCCGCTTCCAGACGGCGGTCCATTCGTTTGCGCAACTCAGGATCGGACTGGATTCGCTCGCCGTAGCAGGCGGCCGTTTCCGAGACCTTCCGACGGAGCAGGGAGTCCGGGTCGCGGGCAGCGTCGACAAGCTTTGCGGATGTCGATGCCCAAATCTTCGCCGGTGCCTGTGTGACAGCGGCGGACGAAAGAATGTCAGTCTTAATTTCTTCGACCTTGGCGATGGTCTTCTCGTCGTTCTGCAAATCAACGGCGAGCTGCGTGAGGAAGCGGTGGAGCGCCAGGCGCGCGTCGTGCTTAGGGTCATGCTGCACCTGCCAGGTCCAATCAACCAGCTCGCGATAGACCTTGTCGCCGATGAGATCGTTGACAAAGCTCGGTGCCCAGGAGGGGGCGCGCTCTCCGACAAGTCGGTCGATAAGATTCTGCGAGCCCAGCGACTTCCGGTGCAGCCACTCAGCCATCTGCTGGACAATAGGCTCGGTGCGCCCCTCTTCGATGAGCTGCTCGAGAACCTTACCCGCTGGTGGCCCCCACTCCGGGGCTGCAACTTCGTCGATGACTGCTGACTTCAGCACTGCGGCGGCATCGTCAGGATTAATCGCCTCCAGCACATTTCCGGTGAGCTTACCGACCTCTGCGGACACTTTGTCGGCGTTTCCCGGCGCTACCAGCCATTCGCCGATACGCTCAGGAATCTCGGCCTTACGCACCTTGTCCACAATCAAAGCGGGGTTCAGGAAGTTATCACCGACGAACTGCGCCAGGGACTCACCGACTTGGTCCTTCTTGCGGCGGACGATAGCGGTGTGTGGGATAGGAATGCCGAGCGGGTGGCGGAACAGGGCTACGACTGCGAACCAGTCGGCGAGGGCACCGACCATGCCAGCCTCAGAAGCAGCGCGAACGTAGCCCACCCACGCGGGCACAACTTCGCCTGCGGATAAGTGTGAAGACTCAATACCGCGGCATGTGAAATACACAGCGGTTGCGATGACCAGCAGCATCGTAGCGAAGGCCTTGGCCTTACGCAGTTGCGCACGTTTTTCCGCCTCAACCTCTGGTGATGGCCCGGGAACTTCGAGACGGCCCGAGACCGTATCTACAGCTGCCGGGAGCTTAGCGGGGTTGTTATCCATGTGTATAGATTAGGCGCCGAAAACGCGAAAATGCCACCGCGCCGCAGTCCGCTGTTGGTGAGAGAGGTACTTCTCAATACTTCCCTACCCCAGCGCACTGTGCACAGTGGCATCAACTGTGGAGGTGCTAGTTCAAAAGGCTAGCGTTGCATCCGCCTAGAGGCGAGCCCCTTTAAACTGGGGCAAGCCTTTAGTGGTGAGTGCCGAATTCCTTTCGGTAAGCCTTGTAGTCACGACGACCGATGGAGATGCAGGCCAGACCCGCAATAACCATAACCAGTCCGACTACCAGGCCAGCCCACATGAACACGCTGCCGTCGAAGTTCCAACCACCGGTGTAGTCGGTGTAGTTGGCGGCATCCTTAGCCAGGAAACCGTTGCTGTGAGAGGCAGCAGTCTGGTCGGCAAAAACGGTCGTTGCGAGACCGAAAATGAAGGTGCCCCAAGCCGCCAGAGAGGCGAGCATGAGTCCCATGCCAATCCAGGTAATGCTCTTGTGAAGCGAGGAGTATTCGGCATTCATGCTCTGAGGCACGTAACCGTCGACGAAGTGCTCTTCGCCCTGGTAACGCTTGACTGCATTCGCCATAATCTATGTCCCTTCTGGAAAACTCTAATCGAGAAAGAGTTTAGTCGTCCTTACCGCGGAAGAACGAACGAGCTCGTTCCTTGGTAACGGCGGCAACCGCAGTCAGCGGGATACCGGCCGGGCAGACGTCAGCACATTCACCATAGAGGGAGCACGGACCGAAGGTGCCTTCGACCTCGTCAACCATCTTGCGAGCACGCTTGCCACGCTCTTCCTTACCCAGCGGGACCAGGGAGAGGTGAACCAGCTTTGCGCCGGTGAACAGGTGTGCAGCACCGTTCGGGCAAGCTGCGACACAAGCACCACAGCCGATGCAGGCTGCGTGGTCAAGTGCGAACTCAGCCGTCTCGTGGTTCAGGTGCAGAGTATCTGCATCCGGAGCGGTACCAGCGTTGATGGAGACGTAGCCACCCTGCTCGAGGACACGGTCCAGAGCGGAGCGGTCAACGACCATGTCCTTGATGACCGGGTATGCGGCGGAGCGCATCGGCTCGATCTTCAGGGTGTCACCATCGCTGAACTGGTGCAGACGCTGCTGACAGGTCGGGGTGTTCTGGCCCGGGCCGTGCGGACGACCGTTGACGTTCAGACCACAGGTACCACAGATACCCTCACGGCAGTCAGATGCGAACGCGAACGGCTCCTTGCCGGACTCGACGTACTTGGAGTTGACGTGGTCAAGCAGCTCCAGAATCGACATCTCTGCGACGGCGTCGTCAACGTCAACGGATTCAAAGTGTCCCTCGACGTTCGGACCTGCTTGGCGCCAGATTTCAAGGTGCAGTTTCATTACTTGTAGTTCCTTGTCATGAGCGGGACGGCTTCGAAGGTGAGCGGCTCGGCGTGGCGAATGAATTCGTAACCGGACTGATCCCATGCAGGACCGTTGTTGCCTCGCTCCCATGCGGAAACGAAGCACCAGTTAGCGTCATCGCGCTCTGCCTCGCCATCTTCGGAGATGTGGTCATCGCGGTAGTGAGCACCGCAGGACTCATCGCGGTCGAGGGCGTCGACACACATGAGCTCACCGAGGTCGATGTAGTCAGCAACGCGGTTAGCGTACTCGAGCTGCTGGTTCATCTCGTTCGGCTCACCCGGAATGAACAGGTCAGACCAGAATGCCTTACGCAGTTCGCGGATCTCCTCGATACCGCGAGCCAGGTCTTCCTTGTTACGGGCCACACCACAGTCGCGGTAGAGAATCTCACCGAGCTGGCGGTGGAAGTACTCAGCGCCGTGCTTACCCTGGATGCTCATCAGCTTGTCCAGGCGAGCCTGAGCGCGGTCCAGTGCTTCCTTGGCCTCCGGGGCATCCTCAGCCAGGCGGTCGGTACCGAGCAGCGGGCCGAGGTAGTTCGGAATGGTGAACGGCAGGGTGAACCAACCGTCGACCGAACCGGACAGCAGGGAGTTTGCACCCAGGCGGTTTGCACCGTGGTAGGTCCAGGATGCCTCGCCACCGGTGAACAGACCCGGGATGGAGGTCATCTGGTTGAAGTCAGACCACAGGCCACCCATGGTGAAGTGGCAGGTTGGAGCAATACGCATCGGAACCTTGTACGGGTCCTCACCGATTGCCTCTTCGTACATCTGAATCAGGTTCGAGTAGCGTTCCTTGATGACCGGCTGGCCCAGGCGCTCAATTGCGTCACGCAGATCCAGATAGACGGAGTTCTTCAGCGGGCCAACACCGTAGCCGGCGTTAATCTGCTGAGAGTTGGCGCGGGAAGCGACGTCACGCGGGACGAGGTTACCGAATGCCGGGTAGCGACGCTCCAGGAAGTAGTCGCGCTCGTCCTCCGGGATGTCGTTGGCCGGGCGCTCGTCGCCCTTCTTCTTCGGGGTCCAAATACGTGCGTCGTTACGCAGGGACTCGGACATCAGAATGGTCTTCGACTGCCAGTGCGCGTTGACCGGAAGACCGGTCGGGTGGAACTGGATGAAGGACGGGGATGCGAAGTAAGCACCCTGGTCGTATGCACGCATGATGGCCGAAGCGTTGGAGTTCTTGGCCAGCGTGGACATGTGGTAGACGTTGCCGTAACCGCCGGTAGCCAGAATAACTGCGTGAGCAGTGTGAACGGTCAGCTCACCATTGATGAGGTTACGCATGATGGCACCCTGGCAACGGCCGTCGGCGACGATGATGTCAACCAGCTCGTTGTGGGTGAAGATCTCGACGTTGCCGAGACCAATCTGACGCTGCAGAGCCGAGGTAGTCGACAGCTGCAGCTGCTGACCCGTCTGACCACGGGTGTAGTACGTACGGGAGACCTGCACACCACCGAAAGAACGGGTTGCCAGGGTACCGCCGTACTCGCGAGCGAACGGAGCACCAATTGCATTCAGGTGGTCGATGACGCGGACGGACTCGACAGCCAGACGCCAGCAGTCGTTCTCGCGGCAGCGGTAGTCGCCGCCCTTAACGGTGTCCTTGACGTGGCGGTAAGCGCCGTCGTTGTCGACCTTCTTACCGCGAGCGGAGTTGACACCACCCTGTGCAGCAATGGAGTGCGCACGGCGCGGAGCGTCGTGGTAGGTGAAAACCTGCACGTCGTAGCCGAGCTCACCGAGGGCAGCAGCGGCAGCGCCGCCAGCCAGGCCGGTACCGACGACCATGACGCGGAACTTACGACGGTTCAGCGGCGAAACCAGGTTGGCGTGATCCTTCTGGTACTGCCAGTGGTCCTTCATGGAGACCTTGTCACCCGGGGAGTTATCGGACAGAACCTTGCCGATCTTGACCCCGTCGACAGCGCTTTCCGGCGCGCGGAAGTCCGCAGCGACGGTTGCTTCAGTGTTAGTCATAGTAAATTTCCTCCTCGACCTACGAGACCAGACCGGTCAGGACGGCGACTGGGATGAAGATGTTGCCGACAACAACCAGCAGCGGCAGCAGGCCGGACAGGAACAGCAGAACCTTGCGCCAGCGCTTACCGGTGATACCGAGGTCGGAAGTAGCGGTCCACAGACCGTGGGACAGGTGCAGCAGCAGAGCGAGCTGAGCAATGATGTACCAAACAACAACACCCGGACGCGAGAAGGACGCAACCACGTTCTGGTATGCCTCACCGTGCTCGAAAGAAGACGGAGAAACGCCAGCACCGATGGTCAGGTCCAGCAGGTGGAAGATGATGAAGGCCAGCAGCACGATGCCGGTGATCACCATCGAACGTGCAGTAAAGGTGTTCCAGCTGGACACCATGCCCTGACGGCGGAACTTGCCGCGGGACTGCTTTGCACGTGCAGCCAGGGTGAGGCCACCGAAAATGTGCAGGACAATAGCTACCAGCAGGACAATGCGGAAAATCCACAGAATGCCCTCGTTCGGAACTGCCGGAGCACCGACAGTGCGTAGGAAGGTCGCGTATGCGTTGAAGTCTTCCTCGCCAGCGAAAATCTTCAGGTTACCCAGCATGTGGACAATAACGAAGAGGCCAAACAGCACGCCAGTGACGGCCATGGTCAGCTTCAGAGCCCATGAAGGGTATTTAGGCTGCTCGCGCAGCGGTTCTACATTAATTTTGCCGTGCGCGATTGCGTCACGGTTTGAACTTTTAACAGTCATGGCACCTCCAGTGTCATATTCACTCTAAAGTCACACAGCGCCTGGTAAACATTTTTCCCCCTTTTGGGTGGGGATTTTCACAGGTTACCTAGGTCTTTTCTCCGCCTTTTCTCAGGTTATCGCATTTTAGCCACTTCTGACGTCGTCGCTGCATAAACCCTCTCCCCCACCATAAAAACGCCCCTACCCCGACTTTTGCCGATTTTTCCCCCGCCCAAACTAGCTAATAACGCAACATAAATAGCACGAAAATAAAAAACCGCCCACTTTTCTCAGGTGGACGGATTTAATACTCAATAATTATGTTGCGAAATTCTTTATTTTTACCCCTGCCGAATTCCCCAAAGGCCCAAACAGCCACCCCCAACAGGCAATCCCCCCCCCTATTGGCACCGTGTACGGCCGAAGCCGTCCGACTAATCCTCGCTCTGATCCGAGTTCGCCATCACCACGGTCAACGGCTCCGGACCAATGATCACCTCATGTCCTGCGACCATAATCGGCCCAACCTGGTGGTCTCCCTCCTCCAGGACGACTTCCACCGTGCGGCCGCGCACCGTCACTCGGATACGACAACCACGAATAGTGACTCGGTACGTCAGACCACTCCAGTCCTCCGGCAGACGCGGGTCAATACTGTAGCGGCCGTCATGATCGCGGAAACCACCGAAACCATAGACCAGGGACTGCCACACACCACCGGCAGATGCGACGTGGACACCATCGGCAGCGTTGCCATGCAAGTTCGCCAGGTCCACATAGAGTCCGCGTAGGAAGAAGTCCATTGCCTGCTCCTGCAAGCCCAACTCGGCCGCAACAATGGACTGCACAACGGCGGACAGCGAGGAATCACCGGTGGTGAGCGGATCGTAATACATGTAGTCTGCGCGCTTTTGTTCCGTCGTAAAGCGATTGCCCATGAGGAACAGTGCGAGGACGACGTCCGCCTGCTTAATGACCTGGTGACGGTAAATCGTCAGCGGGTGGTAATGCAGCAGCAGCGGGCGCAGCGGGCCAACTTCGGGATCGTCGAGATTCCAGCGCTTACGCAGCAGGAACTGGTCATCCTGAGGGTGAATGCCGAGCTTCTCATCGAACGGGATGTACATCGCCTCAGCGGCCTGCTCCCACTCTTCAACCTCGCGCTCAGTGAGGTCGAAGCGGTTGGTCAGTTCGCGATAGGCAGCAGGGCGATCACGCTTCATCTGCTTGACGACGTCCGCAGCAACCCGCAGGTTATACTGCGCCATCACGTTGGTGTACAGGTTGTTGTTCACCACCGTGTTGTACTCATCTGGACCGGTGACGCTGTGAATTTGGAACTCTCGCTGCTCGGCATCAAAGAATCCCAACGACATCCAAAACCTGGCCGTGCCGAGCAACAGATCCGTGCCCTCCTTGAGCAGGAACTCCTCATCGCCGGAGGCATAGACGTACTTCATCATCGCGTACACGATGTCCGCATCGATGTGGTACTGCGCCGTGCCGGCCTCAAAGTAGGCCGAGGACTCCTGACCATTGATAGTGCGCCACGGGAAGAGGGCACCGTCGTGCGCCAGTTCGTCGGCACGCGCCCACGCGGCTTCGAGCATGTCCCAGCGGAAACGCATGGCATTGCGCGAGAATTGCGGCGACGTATAGGTAAGGAATGGGGTCACGTAGATTTCCGTGTCCCAGAAGTAGTGGCCGCCGTAGCCGGTGCCGGTCATTCCCTTGGCCGGGACGCCTTGGAATTCGGCGCGGGCGGCGGCCTGGATAATCTGCCAAATGTTCCAGCGCACTGCCTGCTGAATCTCCGGCTGATTGTAAATGACCACGTCAGAGCGCTCCCAGAAGCGTTCGAGCCACTCCTCCTGGTTCTCCATCAGCCCCAGCATGCCGATGCGGCCGACGCGGTTCAGGGTGCGCTCACAGCGGAATGCCAGCTCTTCGGCACGCACCTTACGGGAGGAGTGGTACGCGACCAGCTTCTCCAGGCGTATGACAGTGCCGACCGGCGCATCCAGGTTGAACAGGGAGCTGGCCACATCCGGCTCGGTCGACTGCGAAATCTCTACGAACGGCTCCGTGCCGTCGGGAGTGCGGACAGTAAAGGTGTGGTCCATGGAGGTAGCCACGGTCATACCGGAGTTCGCGCAGCGGTAGCCCAGCGTCGAGCGCTGCCCGTGCGCCGATTCCGACTGAAATGCCGGAATGAGAACGCGGTCTTCCAGCGCCTCGGCGCGACGGGGATCCAGTTCGGTGCCCTGCGCCTTAGCGGCATCGTGGTATTCGTCCTCGCCGTCCTGGCGGTTGAGGATCTGCGAGTTAATCATCACCGCAGCATCCGCATCCAGCAGCTCGACTTCCAGACTCATCGCGGCGACATGCTTTTCCTGGAAAGACACCATGCGCTCAGAGGTGACGCGAACGCGCTTGCCACCCGGGGTGCGCCAAATGAACCGACGACGCAGCACGCCCTCGCGGAAATCCAGGCTACGTTCGTAGTCGCTGACCTCAGCATTGCCGAGACGCAGGGGCTCATCGTCAATGTAGAGACGCATTGCCTTAGCGTCCGGAGCATTGACAATCGTCTGCCCCTGGCGGGCTAGGCCGTAGGCGTCCTCGGCGTGCCTAATCGGCCAGGTCTCATGCAGACCGTTGATATAAGTGCCGTGCTCACTGGAGTCACGGCCCTCCGGCGGGTTGCCACGCATGCCGATGTACCCGTTCGACAGCGCAAACAGCGTCTCGCCCAAACCGAGCGGGAGGCCGTTCGGCTTCGTCTCAATCAGACGCCACTCATCGACCGGAGTGATGTCTCGGTCCATGAGTCCCTCGGCATTTACAAGGTGGTGGTGCTTATCCGCACGATCCGCCGGGAAGTTACGACGCTGCTTACGACGAACTGGGGACACCGTCTCCTCCTGTTTTTCAGCCTCTGCGGTCTCCGCGTCGTGACCCTGCCCCTGCGGAATCACACGCTCAGTCTCGTCGACTGCTGCCGTGGTCGAATCGTTGGCCATGATGCCTTCCGGTTTTGTCTCAGCCATTTGTCACGAGCCAGCCTAGACGAGTGCCGCCAAGTCACTGACCACAACGTCGGCGCCCGCTCGGCGCAGCGCTTCCGCACCAGCACCGCGGTCAACACCAATGACCAGACCAAATGCGCCGGCTGCACCCGCTTGCACACCACTGATGGCATCCTCGACCACCACAGCATCGCGCGGCGCCACCCCCAGATTCTTCGCCGCGTACACGAAAGTATCGGCGGCTGGCTTACCCGGCAGGTTGTTCTCATGCGCCACCACGCCGTCAACAATCTCCACGAACCGCTCACGCAGCCCAGCGGCCGTCAGCACCGGCACCGCGTTCTTCGACGAGCTAACCACCGCCAACTGCGGTTTTTCGCTTGCCGACGAGTCCCTCGCGCCCTGTAACTCGTCGAGCAGCGCAACCGACCCCGGGTAGGCCTCAATTCCCCTCTCGACTCGCGCCAAGAAGTCATCATTTTTGCGCTTCCCGAGCCCGACAATCGTCTCGTCTTTCGCTGTGTCCTCATCGCTACCGTGTGGCAGCGAAATGCCGCGAGATTCCAGGATTGCTGCGATGCCCTCATCGCGGCGGCGGCCATCGAGGTAGGTGAAGTAGTCCTCCTCTGTGTAGGCCGAGACACCCTTGTGCTCGAAGTAGTCGCTAAACATGTCCGCCCACGCCTGCTCGTGAACATCGGCAGTAGGGGTAATTACCCCGTCGAGGTCAAAGAGGATTGCGCCCGCGCTATGGAGGAATTCTTTGGCCTTGGCGAGGTTGGTAGCACTGTCGGTCGTGGAATTAGTCATGGGGGGTCGCAGCTCCTTGGACGTTGCAGACTGCATATTCTCAATTAACTTCCCAATCAACGCTAGCAACGTTGCCCCTACCCCGCTTGCGAACCCGGGTATCTCGAATCCGAGAATCATGGTGCGCTTCCCCCAAAAACAAAACTGCCGGCGCGCATGCGGAATTGGCATCAGAGGTTAGCCAATACCACCTACACACCGGCAGTTTGGATATCTATTTTGTTATTGCAGGCTCGGCAGCCGCAGCCCGACCAAGAATTAGTCCTGGTCGATGCCCTCGCGCTTCTTGAACTCCAGGCGACGGCGGTGCAGGATCGGCTCGGTGTAACCGGACGGCTGGTTCACACCATCGAGGATGAGCTCCTTGGCAGCCTGGAAACCAATGGACTTGTCGAAGTCCGGGGCCATCGGCAGGTATGCCTCATCGCCCTCGTTCTGGCGGTCAACGACCTCGGCCATGCGCTCCAGCGAATCGATGATCTGCTCCTCGGTGACAACACCGTGCAGCAGCCAGTTAGCCAGAGTCTGGGAGGAAATACGCAGGGTAGCGCGGTCCTCCATCAGGTCAACATCGTTGATGTCCGGCACCTTGGAGCAGCCAACACCCTGCTCAACCCAGCGGATAACGTAGCCCAGGATGGACTGGCAGTTGTTGTCCAGCTCGTTAGCCTTGTCCTCATCGGACCAGTCAGCGCCCGGCTCGCCAGCCTTAGCTGCCGCTACCGGGATGGTGAGCAGGTCACCCATGGAGTCGCGGCGACCGTCGGTAAGCAGCTTGTCCTGAACGCCGAAGACGTCAACCTCGTGGTAGTGGGTAGCGTGCAGCACACCACCGGTCGGGGACGGAACCCATGCGGTGGAAGCACCCTGCTTCGGCTGACCGATCTTCTGCTCCAGCAGCTCAGCCATCTGCTCGGTCATGGCCCACATGCCCTTGCCAATCTGAGCCTTGCCCTGCAGGCCGTGTGCCAGACCGGAGTCGACGTTGTTGTCCTCGTAAGCCAGCATCCACGGAGCGGTCTTCTGAACAGCCTTGCGGAACATCGGACCAGCCTGGATGGAGGTGTGGATCTCATCACCAGTGCGGTCCATGAAGCCGGTGTTAATGAAGACGACACGCTCGGAAACAGCCTTGATGGCGGCGTCCAGGTTGACGGAGGTACGACGCTCCTCGTCCATCAGGCCGACCTTCAGGGTGTTGTGCGGAAGACCCAGCAGCTTCTCAACGTCTGCGAACAGCTCGTTGGTGAATGCAGCCTCATCCGGGCCGTGCTGCTTCGGCTTCACGATGTAGATGGAGCCGGTACGGGAGTTCTTACGTGCGTTGTCCTGGTCCAGGCCCGGGATTGCACACACAGCGGTGACGACGGCATCCATGATGCCCTCGAAAATCTCCTCGCCGTCGCGGTCGAGGATGGCCGGGTTCTGCATCAGGTGGCCGACGTTACGGACCAGGTTCAGGGAACGACCGTGCAGGGTGACCTCGGAACCGTCAAGAGCGGTGTAGGTGCGGTCGTCGTTGATGGTACGGGACAGCTTCTTGCCGCCACGGGTGAACTCGACTGCGAGGTCACCGACGTTCAGGCCCAGCCAGTTGGTGTAACCCAGGGTCTTGTCAGCAGCATCAACTGCGGCGACAGAGTCCTCGAGGTCCATGATGTTGGTGACAGCGGCTTCCAGGATGATGTCCTTGACGCCAGCCTTGTCGGTCTTGCCAACCGGGGACTCCGGGTCAATCAGCAGCTGGATGTGCAGACCGTTGTGCTTGAAGTAAATGGACTCCGGCGCGTCCTTATCACCGGTGTAGCCGACCAGGGTCTCCGGCTCGCGCAGACCGGAGGTAGCGCCACCTTCCAGGGTTGCCTGCAGGTGACCGTCGACGATGTCGTAAGAGGTGACGTCCGCGTGGGAACCGTCGACCAGCGGCAGAGCCTTGTCCAGGAAGTTACGACCCCATGCGATAACGCGGTCACCGCGGACCTTGTTGTAGCCCGGGGTGTCCTTCTCCGCACCGCCATCTTCAGGAATAGCGTTGGTGCCGTACAGCGCGTCGTAAAGCGAGCCCCAGCGTGCGTTCGCAGCGTTGATGGCGAAACGGGCGTTGAGAACCGGCACAACCAGCTGCGGGCCAGCGGTGGAAGTGATCTCGGTGTCGACGTTAGCGGTAGTGACCTGGAAGTCACCCGGGTTGTCAACGAGGTAGCCAATTTCCTTCAGGAATGCGACGTACTCATCCTGATTCTGCTCGCCCGGGTGTTCCTTGTACCAAGCGTCGAGCTTTTCCTGCAGCTCATCGCGCTTGGCCAGCAGCTCGCGGTTGCGCGGAGTGTACTTAGCGACAATGTCACCGAAGCCGTTCCAGAACGCGTCCTTGTCCTCAATGCCGGCGGCGGGGAGTGCGGTGTCATTAACGAAGTCGTAAAGAACCTTCGCGACCTGCATTCCACCTGCCGAAATACGCTGTGCCATTGCTCTCCTCAAAACTATTGATTGCAATTTGCCCATCCAGTCACGGCCACGTCAGCGGCTCACACTGGATGCGTTGTTCCCCTACTGTATGTGATTCGGCGCACTTATGAACCGTCTTTTTCCATAACCGCCAACCGCCAGCCCGGTATAACGCCGCTCACATTTGCCATTTCATTCGCTTTACGACGAGCACCCCGCGAACAGACCCCACCCCCTCCCCGATGACCATTCGGGCATTTAATCCTGACGCCACAACCAGCCCTCCCCCACCCACATTGACCGCAGTATCCCCGGCACTCTTTCCTCCAGCCACGGAACACCACATGCAATGGGAAAGTGTCGCGCCTCACAGACATTTACTATTGCGACCTGCGTATGAACGGCCAGCGACCAATCACGTCGCTACAGCCTCCGCCTTCAAACCAGACCATAAAAGCGAGATGACAACCGAGACCCTGGCCACTACCCAGGGATGCTCCGGCGGGGTACTGACGGTGTAACGGCAGTGTATTTAGAAGCCCGTTTCCACCTTTACGGCCGTAATTTCGGGGGTAGCGAAACACCCCCTAAACCCCAAACACTGTTAACGGCCAGCTTTGATAAATACCAAAATATAAATCACCCCAAAGCGGGGGGAACATTATTCGCGAGCCCGCCATAGGGAAATAACAGTACAAATGTACCGGCCGGTCACAGGCGAAAATTGTTAAAGCCAAGCTACACATCACAATGTTTGCAATCTTCACAAGTGTTATCCGTATTACATACTTGAATTCACATCGGAAGCTGCTTGACGAACGTAGCGCTATGCCCCAAAATGTGAGACATGGCACGCGGAAGCGGACATTGTTTTTGTTCGCGTGTTTGCGTGCAGGGGTACAGCACTCTGCTAGCGCCCCCTGCATTCACGTGACACCGCGGTCACTATCGGGTCAGCCTGTAGATCGGTTCTGTCGGAATTGTTCTTAAGTCAGCACCCGGAGTTCAAAAAGCAAGCAAAAGGAAGTGACTCCGTTTATGTCTAACGTTGGTAAGGCACGTACCGCCGCCGAAATCCAGAAGGATTGGGACGAGAACCCGCGCTGGGAAGGTATCACCCGCGACTACACCGCTGAGCAGGTTGCTGAGCTCCAGGGCTCCGTCGTCGAGGAGAACACCCTCGCTCGCCGCGGCGCTGAGATCCTGTGGGAAGGCGTCAACGTTAAGGACGACTCCTACATCAACGCTCTGGGCGCACTGACCGGTAACATGGCCGTTCAGCAGGCTCGCGCTGGCCTGAAGGCTGTCTACCTCTCCGGTTGGCAGGTTGCTGGTGACGCTAACCTCTCCGGCCACACCTACCCGGACCAGTCCCTGTACCCGGCCAACTCCGTGCCGAACGTCGTTCGCCGCATCAACAACGCTCTGCTCCGCGCAGACGAGATCGCTCGTATCGAGGGCGACGACTCCGTCGACAACTGGCTGCTGCCAATCGTCGCTGACGGTGAGGCTGGCTTCGGTGGCGCTCTGAACGTCTACGAGCTGCAGAAGGCTATGATCAACGCTGGTGCCGCTGGTACCCACTGGGAGGACCAGCTCGCTTCTGAGAAGAAGTGTGGCCACCTGGGCGGCAAGGTCCTGATCCCGACCCAGCAGCACATCCGCACCCTGACCTCTGCTCGCCTGGCTGCTGACGTCTCCAACACCCCGACCGTCATCATCGCCCGCACCGACGCTGAGGCCGCTACCCTCATCACCTCCGATGTTGATGAGCGCGACCAGAAGTTCATCACCGGTGACCGCACCTCCGAGGGCTTCTACCACGTCCAGAACGGCCTGGAGCCGTGCATCGAGCGTGCAAAGTCCTACGCTCCGTACGCTGACATGATCTGGATGGAGACCGGTACTCCGGACCTCGAGCTGGCTAAGAAGTTCGCTGAGGGCGTCAAGGCTGAGTACCCGGACCAGCTCCTGGCTTACAACTGCTCCCCGTCCTTCAACTGGTCCGCTCACCTCGAGAAGGACGAGATCGCCAAGTTCCAGAACGAGCTGGGCAAGATGGGCTTCAAGTTCCAGTTCATCACCCTGGCTGGCTTCCACGCCCTGAACTACGGCATGTTCGACCTGGCTTACGGCTACGCTCGCGAGCAGATGTCCGCATTCGTCGACCTGCAGAACCGCGAGTTCGAGGCTGCCGAGAAGCGCGGCTTCACCGCTGTCAAGCACCAGCGCGAGGTTGGCGCTGGCTACTTCGACCGCATCGCCACCACCGTCGACCCGAACTCCTCCACCACCGCCCTGAAGGGCTCCACCGAGGAGGGTCAGTTCTAAGTCACTCGACTTAGGGCTTAGGTCAAGGACCTAACTTCAACACCCAGCGAGGGTTGCACTTACAGCCCTCGCTGGGTGTTTTTGTGTGTTCATCGACGTGTCGACTCCGGGCCGTCGTGAAGCGTGCCTGAGAACCTCAGCACCTACACACGTAAGCAAAGGTTGCAACGGTTTTCTACACAAGTTCAGCAAAGCCCGCGATATGCTGGGCAGTATGTCGAAAACCTATGTCGGATCCCGCCTCCGCCAGCTACGCCGCGAGCGCGACCTCAGCCAGGCTGCGCTCGCACAGGCGTTGGGCCTCTCGGCTAGTTACGTCAACCAGATTGAGCACGACGTCCGCCCGCTGACTGTGCCCGTGCTGCTCCGCATCACGGACACATTCGGCGTTGACGCGACTTTCTTCTCCCGAGATGACGACTCCCGCCTCCTCGCTGAGGTCCAGGACGTGGTAATGGACAAGGAGATCGCTAAGTCTCCCATGGATCTGCAGGAGATCTCGGAAATGGTTCGCGACCACCCTGATATCGCCCGCATCATGGTGGACATTCACCGCCGCTACCGCAACGTCACGGACAAACTCTCTCTGGCCACCGAGGAGCGCAACTTCGGCAACAGCACCGACACCGCCTCCGGTTCACAGGCGCTGACCATGCCTCATGAGGAGGTCCGCGACTACTTCTACGCCCGCCAGAACTACATCGCTTCGGTCGACACCGCCGCCGAGGAGCTGGCTCGCGAGCTGCGCATCACCGACGAGACCACCGATGTCGTCTCTGTGCTGGCCGACAGGCTATCCAACGACCATGGGATTCGGATTGCGCTGGAATCGTCGTTAGGCGATGTGCAGCACAGCCTTGATCGGCGGACGAAGACGCTCTACCTCGCGCGGCACCTCTCGCCGGGGCAGCGGGCCTTCCGTATAGCCACGGAGCTGGGGTTTTTGGAGCAGGGTGAGACCATTTCCGAGGCTGTCGCGTCCGGGCATTTCATGTCGGAGGAGTCGCGGAAGCTGGCGCAGCGCGGAGTCGCGACGTACTACGCGGCGGCGCTTATTCTGCCGTATGAGTCGTTCCATGCGATGGCTGAGTCGAAACGCTACGACATCGAGCTGTTGTCGCGCACTTACGGCGTGGGCTACGAGACCATCTGCCACCGACTGTCCACGATGCAACGCCCCAGCTTGCGCGGTATTCCATGGACATTCGTGCGCGTCGACCGCGCGGGCAACATGTCCAAACGTCAATCCGCCACGGGCTTCCACTTCACGCATTCGGGCGGTACCTGCCCGTTGTGGAACGTCTACGAGACTTTCTCCTACCCCGGCAAAGTCATGCGGCAGGTCGCGCTCATGCCGGATGGTCGGCCGTACATGTGGATCTCGCGGACCGTGGAGCATCACGCGGCACGTTTCGGCAAGCCAGGTAAGGTTTTTGCCATCGGTTTGGGCTGCGAGGCCCGTCACGCTGAGCGCACCGTGTACGCCGATGGTCTCGATCTCGCGGACCTCGATGCCGCCACCCCGATTGGCGCCGGCTGCAGGGTCTGCTCCCGCGAGGCCTGTCCGCAGCGCGCGTTCCCGCCGATTCATCGGGATATCGACATCAACATGCACCGCTCCACCGTCTCGCCGTACTAGTTCGCTTCACGACGGGCGCAGGGCTGGCCTGTTTGCGGGGGCTTGGTTCGCGCAGGATGCCCCAAAAAAGGAAGACCCCAAAAAGAAAGTGCTTAAGTTTATGACACTTTCGCACCGATTTTCACGGTCAAACTGTCATAAACTTAAGCACTAACTCGTATCTGCCTGAGCCAGGACCAGCGAAAACTGGCCCCAGGCCAAAGCCACAACCTCTTACAGGTTGATCATCTTGCCCATAACGCCCTCAGCTGCTTCCTTCATAGCCTCGGACATGGTCGGGTGAATGTGGACGGCGCGGCCGATTTCCTCAGTGGTCAGCTCGTACTTCTCAGCCAGAACCAGCTGCGGCATGAGCTCGGAAACGTTGGCACCCACCATATGGCCACCCAGCAGCTCGCCGTATTCGGCATCTGCAATGAGCTTCACGAAACCAGCCGGCTCCGCCAGCCCCTGGGCCTTACCGTTTGCAGAGAACGGGAAGGTGGAGACCTTAATCTCGCGACCGTTCTCCTCTGCCCACTTCTTGGCCTGCGCCTCGGTCTTACCGAAGGAACCAACCTGCGGGTTACAGAAGGTTGCGCGCGGCATCATGTTGTAGTCCGGGATGGTCTCGGTCTCGTGACCCGCCATGTGCTCAGCTGCGATAACGCCCTGTGCCTCAGCGACGTGTGCCAGCTGCAGCTTCATGGTGACGTCACCGATGGCGTAGATGTTGTCGACGTTGGTGCGCATGTACTCGTCGATGACAATCTCGCCGCGCTCGCCCAGCTCAACACCGGCCTTGTCCAGGCCGATGCCCTCGGTGCGCGGTGCGAAGCCGATGGAGACCATAACGCGGTCGACGGTCAGAGTCTGCTCGTCGCCGCCATCCTTGGCCTCGACCTTGACCTCAACCGAGTCACCATTGTCCACGATGGAGGTGGTCTTGTGCCCGGTCATGAGCTTGACGCCCAGCTTCTTGTATTCCTTGGCAATAACCTTGGAGACGTCTGCGTCCTCGTTCGGCAGAACGTTGTCCATGAACTCGACGATGGTGACATCCACGCCGTAGTTAGCCAAGACGTATGCGAACTCCATACCGATGGCGCCAGCACCGACGATAACCATGGAGTCCGGCAGCTCGTCG
The DNA here is from genome assembly GCF_001838255.1 of Corynebacterium sp. HMSC073B01. Lineage (NCBI taxonomy): Bacteria > Bacillati > Actinomycetota > Actinomycetes > Mycobacteriales > Corynebacteriaceae > Corynebacterium > Corynebacterium sp. HMSC073B01. Next base: position 87,832 of record NZ_KV836138.1, read on the forward strand.
GAGAGAATCTGCTCTTCGTAGGAAACGATGTTGCCGCCGACCTCAACGCCCGGCAGGGAACGGACGACAGAGCCGGTCGCAATAATCGCCTTATCGAAGGTAATTTCCTTGCCTTCGTCATCGCCATCAGTGATGGCCATGGAGGTCGGGCCAGTGAATTCACCGAAACCGTTGATTTCGGTGATCTTGTTCTTCTTCATCAGGAAATGAACACCCTTGACGATGCCCGCGGACACCTTGCGCGAACGCGCGTGTGCGGCACCGAAGTCAAAGGAGACATCGCCGGAGATACCGAAGGTCTTAGCCTCATGGTTGAAAATGTGCGCCACCTCGGCGTTCTTCAACAGAGACTTGGATGGAATACAGCCAACGTTGAGGCAGACACCGCCCCAGTATTGCTTCTCCACCACAGCGGTCTTCAGACCCAGCTGGGATGCACGGATTGCTGCGACGTATCCGCCAGGACCGCCGCCGAGTACTACAAGATCAAAATGTTCAGCCACGTGCACAAGTCTACGCACGACTTGTCTTTACTTCACGCGCGAGTCCCGGTTTTACCTACTGCGGTCGGCTACGGTGGTGGGCATGGGCACCGACACGGACACCGACTTGGGCAACAATCTCTCCTTCCTCTCCACTGATCTTGTCCCCGATTGGCTGGACGATATCGACGGCTCCCAGGCGCTGGCGTGGGCCCGCGCGCAGTCGGAGGCCACCGTCGCAGGTGTCGATTCGCTTGCCGACGACACCAGCGACCGCACCAACCTGGAACAACGCATCCTGGCTGCGCTCAACACCGATGCCCGGATCGCATACCCGGTGCGGCGCGGCGAGTACCTCTATAACTTCTGGCGGGATGCCGAGCATCCGCGGGGCCTGTGGCGGCGCACCTCGTTGCAGAGCTATCTGGCTGGCCAGGACGATCCGCAGGCGACCGAGTGGGAAACTCTCATCGACCTCGATGCGCTGGCGAAAGCCGAGGGAGAAAACTGGGTCTGGAAGGGCACGGTGTGCCGTTATCCGGAGTATGACCGCGCGTTGATTCTGCTCTCTCGCGGCGGCGCCGATGCCACTGTGGTGCGGGAGTTTGACCTCGTCAACTGCACTTTTGTGGAGGATGAGCCGTTCTACCTCACGGAGGCGAAGTCCGATGTCTGTTGGTTGGGCCGTGACGAGATTCTCGTTGGCAGTGACTTTGGTCCGGGGTCACTGACGGATTCGGGCTACCCGCGGCAGGTGCGGAGGTGGCGGCGCGGCATGCCGTCGTCAAGCGCGGATGTGATTTTCTCAGGCCACAGTGATGATGTGGCCGTGGGCGGCTGGTTCGACGCGACGGAGGGTTTCGAGCGGCTGTTTGTCGAGCGTGCGCATGATTTTTATAATTCGCAGCGGTTCGTGGCAGCGGAGCGTCCGGGCAAGTTGGCGGCGCAGCAGAATGGGGACTTTTCCCTGCAGATCCTGGAGGTGCCGCAGGACTGTCGCACGAGTGTCCATCGGCAGTGGTTGGTGTTGATGCCCCGCACGGAGTTCAATGGCATTCCGGCTGGTGGCGTGGCCGTTGTGGAGCTCGATAAGTGGCTGGCGGGCTCGCGTGAGGTGGAGGTGATTTTCACCCCTGATGCGCACACCTCGTTCCAGCAGCTGGCGTGGACGAAGAACTTCCTGGTGTTGACGCTGTTGGAGGATGTGGCGACGAAGTTGGTCGTGTTGCGGGAGGGCTCGTGGGAGCCGGTGGAGGCTTTCGGCGAGTTACCGGCACAGGCCACTGTGAGCGTGATTGATACGGCCTCTGAACGCGACGATGAAATCTGGTTGGTGTCGACCTCGGCAACGCAGCCGGCAACTCTCTGGTACGGGCAAGTCGGCAACCCGCTCACGGAAGTGCGGCGTGCTCCGGCGCTCTTCGACAGTGAGGGGATGGAGACGCGGCAGCACTGGGCGACCTCGGCCGATGGCACGCGGATTCCGTATCGCATCACCGGCCGCTTCGACGCAGGCGCTAGTGCAGAGACAACCACAGCCACACCCACTCCGAACCCAGCCCCTACCCTCGTGCACGCCTACGGCGGTTTCGAGGTCTCGCTGGTCCCACAGTACTCGGCGATTCGTGGACTGACCTGGCTCGATCGGGGCGGCTACTTCGTGGAGGCCAACCTGCGTGGCGGTGGCGAATTTGGCCCGACCTGGCACTCCTCGGTGGTCAAGACTGAGCGGATGAGGGTCTATGAGGATCATCAGGCCGTACTGCGCGATTTGGTTGCACGTGGCTACTGCACGCGCGAACAGCTGGGCGTGCGCGGTGGTTCCAACGGCGGGCTGCTGACCGCAGTCTGCCTCACCTCCTACCCGGAGTTAGTGGGAGCGGTGGTGTCCCAGGTGCCACTGGCGGACATGATGCGCTACCACAAGCTGTCCGCAGGAGCCTCCTGGATGGCCGAATATGGAAACCCGGACGACCCCACCGAGCGGGCTGCGATTGCGCAGTATTCGCCGGTCCAGCGCGTCGTCAAGCGAGAGCAGCGCGCCTACCCACCAGCGTTGATTACGACGTCTACCAGGGATGACCGTGTCCACCCGGCACATGCGAGGAGCCTGGCGTGGCTGCTGGAGGAAGCGGGACAGCCGGTGGATTATCACGAAAATACCGAAGGAGGCCACGCCGGTGCGGCGGATAATTCGCAGGTCGCGTTCGTCGAGGCACTCATATCTACGTGGCTGTGGAACAAGCTCAAGTAAGGTAACAGCCGTGAGTAGCGCTGATTTCACTAATCCTTATACCGGTATTGCGTTCAACCTGGGTTTCCGGGTGAACAAATACGAGCTGGACCTCGATTATCGGGTCGGGCCGAATCGTCTGAAGGCGACGGCGACTCTGCATATCGAAATCAATGCTTGGACCTCACACATCACGCTCGACTTTGCGGATGCGCTGGGGGTCGATTCGGTGGATGCGATTTCCGATTCGCAGGCACACTCAATCGATGTAAAGCGCTGGCGCCATTCGGGACGCAAGCTGCGCGTCACCTTTGACCGCGAGTTGGCTCCCGACGAGACGCTGCGGCTGATTGTGACTTACTCGGGCACGCCACGTCCGGTGCGCTCGAAGTGGGGCGAAATTGGCTGGGAGGAACTCGAAAACGGTGCACTCGTGGCATCGCAGCCGGTGGGCGCGGCGTCGTGGTACCCCTGCGATGACGATCCCGAGGTCAAGGCATTTTACGAGTTCACGATGGTCACCGACGCTCCCTACGAGGTCGTCGCACCAGGGCTTGCCGACGCTCCGGTGAACGTGGGCGGATCGCGCCGCCGCTGGCGGTTTGTCACCGAGGAGCCCATGGCCTCCTACTTGGCCACCATCAATGTCGGCCAGTTTAAGAAGGTCGAGCTGCCGTGCCAGACCTCGACCGTAGTGGCCTGGGTGCCCTCTGAGTTGGTGGCAAATGCCCGCCACGACTTCCGCGACCAGGGACGCATGCTCGATGAATTCGCCAAGCTCTTTGGCCCTTACCCCTTCCGTGCCTACCAGGTGGTCATTTGTGAAGACGACCTGGAGATCCCCATCGAGGCACAGGGTCTGTCCATCTTCGGAGCCAACCACGCCGACGGCAAGGACACGTGGAATCGACTGATTGCCCACGAGTTGTCGCACCAGTGGTTCGGCAACAGTGTCGGCATTTCGCAGTGGCGCGATATCTGGCTCAACGAGGGTTTTGCCTGCTATTCCGAGTGGGTGTGGTCCGAGGTCAGCGGCGGTGCCAGCGCGGATGTGCACGCCCGCAAGCACTACCTGGACCTGCTTGAAGATGATCAGGACATCGTCATCGCCAACCCAGGGCCCAAGCTGATGTTCGACGACCGTCTGTACAAGCGCGGCGCGCTGACTGTGCACGCTCTGCGTCTGCTGCTGGGCGACGAGGTGTTCTTCGACCTGGTGCACAAGTGGACCACCACCAACCGCCACAGTGTGGTCGATGCAGTGGACTTCCGCGCACTGGCCAACCGCGTATGCCGTGAGCGTGGCATCACCACCTCGCACCTGGATGTCATCTTTGACTCCTGGCTGTCACGCAGCTCCTTGCCGGACTTCCCCACCGACCCAACGCGTTCCCCTGCTGACCAGGGCATCGACGATAATGGTGCTCCAATCGTGGACGAGGAACTGGCCGCTCAGTTTGAAAAGCTCGGCTACTCGAAGGCCAAGGACTAGAGAGCTAGAGGCACGTCAATGTCCGGTTTCAAATGGTTGTCGCTGGCCACGATTGTCGCGGCGATAGGCAGCTTCGCGGTGCTGATTATCTCGGCCCGCGCACTTCCCAATGCGGTAAACCTGCAGTTCGTGGCGTTTTGGGGACTGTTCTTCGCGCTCACGGGTGTTCTCGGCGGGTTGATGCAGGAGACCACGCGCGCGATTGGTGCTGCGGAAGCGCGGAACCGGAAGCGGGAGCGGCCCCGTGAACAGACCCCAGAGCAGAAGCCGGAGCAGGAACAGGAGCAGACAGCTACCGAAACGGGTCAAACTCTCGGCGCTCGTCCCATCACGGTTTCGCTGGGCGTCGCCGCAGTTACTTTCATCACCATGGCAGTGACGGGTCCGCTGTGGGCCCCACTGGTCGTGCAGGATGACGCCGGCACTGCAATTCTGCTCATGGCCTCTGGCCTTGCTCTGTACTCGATGCAGGCCACCACCTCGGGTCTGCTCAGCGGCCGCCAGCTGTGGGGCCCCTACGCCGCCCTAATCATGATCGACATTCTCGTGCGCGTAGCACTGGCACTCGTCGCCTGGTACTTCGGCTGGGGTCTGCTGGCCTGGCTGATTATTACGGTGTTCGGGACAGTCAGTTGGCTTATTCTCGCGCTGTTTTCCTCGGCAACCCGCTCGGTCATGTTCGCGCGTGCCGACGTCCCGGTGCGCCGCTTCATCACTCTCATGGTCACGGCCATGGGCGCATCTGGCGCATCTGCTGTGCTGGTCACAGGTTTTCCGACAATCGTCAAGATTGCCGGCGAAGCGGTCACCACTGGCGCCGGGATAGCCGAGTCACTTACCCCGCCGCATGCCAACAACTTCACCGCAGCAGTGACCATTGCGGGAATCGCCTACGCCGTAACGCTGACCCGCGCTCCGCTGCTCATGCCCTTGGAGAAGTTCCAAAACGCCATCATTGTGAGCTTTGTCCGGCATCGCTCCGAGGGCGTGCTGGCAGCGCTGGCCAAGCCGTTGGGGGCGCTGGCTGCTTTCGGCACCTTCGGGGCGGGCCTGGCATGGCTCATCGGCCCGTGGATCATGACTCTCATCCTGGACGATAGCTATCACGTGTCCGGGCCGGTGCTCGCGGCGCTGACGCTCGGTGCGACGTTGACCGCCATGTTGATGATTACCGGCTCGGTCACCTTGGCAGTGGAGAAGCACCATATGTATCTGATCGGTTGGTTGGCTGCGACCACGATCGCCGTTGCCATTCTTTTCCTCCCTGGGCACCTGTCGGTACGCACGGTCGCCGCTATCGCCGTAGGCTCTGCAGTAGGTGTTGCCATTCACCTGCTTGCGCTGCGCACACTTTCCCCACGTGCTGCCAGGTCAGCCGTATCGGAGGCTTTTGCGGTGGAATAACACCACCCGCATCCGATGCCGTCCCAAAAAGCACCGTCCATATCTCCCTGCAACTCCCAAGGTTCGAGACTCACATGTCCACCATCACTGACCTCACGGTTCTCATGACCGTCTACCACCGCGTCGTCCCCGACCAGCTCGATACTGCGCTGCAGTCGCTGTGGAACCAGACGCGTCCGGCCGCGCACGTCATTGTGGTCATCGATGGCCCGATTGGGCAGGAACTCGACCGGGTCGTCGTCAAGCATGAGCAGGCGCATTCGGAGATGACCGTGCTGCGTTGTGCGGAAAATGGCGGCTCGGGAGTGGCTTCGCAGGCGGGTCTTCAGCTGGTGGAGACCCCATGGGTGGCGCGGCTGGATGCGGACGATATTGCGCGTGCGGACCGATTTGAAAAGCAGTGGGACACGCTGACCGCTGACCCGGAGTTGGATGTATTGGGCAGTGCAATGGCGGAGTTCGAGGGCACGCCGAACAATGTGGTGCGCGTGCGGACTCTGCCGCAGACGCACGCCGAAATTGCGCGTTATATCAAGATCAATTCGCCTGTAAATAACCCCTCCTCGATGCTGCGCACGGCGAAGGTGCGTGAGGTCGGCGGGTATCGCGACATCCGTCTGATGGAGGACTACGACCTCTGGGTGCGCCTCATGGCCGCTGGCGCGAAGTTTAAGAATCTGCCCGAGCCGCTGGTGTACTTCCGCGCCGACGGCATGTTCGAGCGGCGAACCTCGCGCGGCATCATCCGCGGTGAACGTCAGCTCCAGCGCACGCTGGTAGCTGAGGGGCTGATTTCCAGGCCGCGGGCGGTGTTTAACTTGGCGGTGCGGACACTTTTCCGACTTTTGCCAACTCAGCTCATGTCACGCGCGTATCGACGATTGTTTGTGCGGTAGGCTTCGGAGCGATGACTGACAACATGGATTTCTCGGACACCTGGCTGATTGTGCCGTGCTACAACGAGGGCCAGGTTATTCGTGAGGTTCTCGAGCACGCTCGCGAGACCTTCCCCAACATTGTCGCGGTCAACGACGGCTCTTCGGATAACTCCAGCCTGGAGATCCACAGGGCTGGCGCTCACCTGGTCAACCACCCTGTCAATTTGGGTCAAGGGGCGGCTATCCAGACCGGCGTGGAATACGCTCGCGCGCAGGCTGGCTCGAAGTACTTTGTCACCTTCGACGCCGATGGCCAGCACCAGGTCAAGGACGTAGTCGCCATGGTGCAGCGACTGCGCAGCGAACCAATCGACATCATTGTGGGGACCCGTTTCGGCCGCCCTCGCGCCGAAGATGACCAGGTGCCGCTGATTAAGCGAATTGTCCTCAAGACGGTGGTCATGTTGTCACCACGCACGCGCCGGCTCGGTCTTACCGACGCCCACAACGGCCTGCGCGCCTTCAACCGCACGGTGGCAGAGCAACTGAACCTGCGCATGAACGGTATGAGCCATGCCTCCGAATTTGTCGAGGTCATGGACAACAGAGGTTGGCGTACCGCTGAGCAGCCGGTGGATATCCTCTACACGGAATACTCCATGTCCAAAGGGCAATCCTTGTTCAACGGTGTCAATATCCTTGCCGACTCCCTGATTTCGAAGAGGCTGCCATGACCGCATCCATCGTTCAAATTATTTTGCTGCTGGCGATGGTGGGCCTGGTCGCTTACTTCGTCGCTAACCGTCGTAAAGCGCGCGCCAAGGCGGGCGTGAAACTGGGATTCGTCGTTTTCGTCATCGCGTGTCTGTGGGCAATCGTGCGTCCCGACGATCTGACCGTGGTGGCCAACTGGATTGGTGTGACCCGGGGCACCGATTTGCTGCTCTACGTACTGGTGTTGGCGTTCGTGTTTACCACGGTGTCGTCCTACATTCGCTTCCGCGAACAGGAGCTACGCTACGCACGACTGGCTCGTGCAGTGGCCTTGAAGACCGCTGTGCGTCCGGAAGAAGAAATTGTGATTTCGGGCAGCCAGAGCAGCAGCCAAAAAGACAGCGCGACAAACGTCGAGAACAACGCTCCGTCCGACTAGTCGGCACGCTAAGCGCATGTGAATCTGAGGCTGTGGTTCCATAGAAGCCATGAGCGAAGAAAATAAGGACAACATCGCCGCTGACCATAGCGGCGATTCGCAGCAGCCATCGGCCGATGAAGCACGTCAGGAGACACTGCAGGAACCCCAGCAGGCTTCTCAGCCGGTACCCACTGAGCAGGACTTGGAGTCCTGGTCTGCCGACAGTGATGGAAAAACCAAGTCGTGGTACTCGATTCCGAACGCCGCATGGGCGCTAGCTGTCGTCGCATTGATCGTTGTCGGCGCAGCGGGCTTCTTCGCTGGCTCGCGTTCGGCTAACTTCAACGGCGTGAGCACCGTCAACATGGCGGGCGTTGCACCAGGCAAGGGGGAAATTGCGCCTGTACCTGGCCCGAATGGCTCTTTCGACGCCAGCATCTACGGCCCAAAGGCGGGAGCGCAGCTAAAGTCCCCGGAGGATATGGACAATGTCCACCGCCGCAATGAAAATGATCCTTTTGCTCTCGGTGCAGTGGATGCGCCGGTCGTAATCTCAATCTACTCGGACTTCGAATGCCCGTTCTGCGCGAAGTTCGCAAACGAAACCGAGTCTGCCCTCGTGGAAAAGTACGTCAATGAGGGACTGGTCCGCCTGGAGTGGAACGATATGGCCATCAATGGTGAGAAGGCCATCAAGGACGCTGAGGCCGGCCGTGCCGCGGCAGCTCAGGGCAAGTTCTGGGAGTTCTCCCGTGCGCTGTTTAAGAAGGCCGGCGAAAAGGGCCAGGGCCACCCGGAGTTCACTGAAAAGGAACTGATTGCCGTCGCTCGTGAGGCCGGTGTGCCGGACATGAAGCGCTTTGAAAAGGAGCTTAAGGACGGCAAGTGGACCGAGGCGGTCGAGAATGCCACCCAGTTCGGTTCCATGCTGGGCATTTCCGGTACTCCGGGCTTCCTCGTTGGTACTCAGTTCGTCTCGGGCGCACAGCCTCTCGACGTGTTCGAGGACAATATCGAGCTGGCTCTCATCCACGCCAAGCGCGCGGAGGAAGCTGGCAAGTAACCTGGCTGACTCACGGCTAACCTACGCGGACGACTGCGCGAAGCCGCCCGCGTAAGCTGCGCTAGCCCTGATTCCGGAAGTACTCCACAGTACGAGCAACACCTTCCTGAATACTCATAGCTGGCTCCCAGCCGAGTACCTCACGCGCCCGCGTGGGATCCAACGCCGACCGCGCCACATCACCAGTGCGCGGCGGTGCAAACTCTGGATTATCCTCGGCATCCGCAGCCTGCGCCACCAACGAGTGCAGCTGCCGATCCGAGGTTTCTACGCCGGTGCCAATATTAAAGCGCATTCCACCACCGACCTCGCCGGATGCGCGGTAGAAAGCATCCACCACATCGTCGACATAGACATAGTCGCGGGTATTTCCTCCGTCACCGAATACCTTGGTTGGCTCTCCCGCCAGCAGTCGCTGGGCGAAAATAGCAACCACACCGGCCTCGCCGTGCGGATCCTGCCGCGGGCCGTACACATTCGCCGGCGCGATGTGCGAGCATTCGAGCCCGTAAAGATTGCGGAACATATTCAAGTACAGTTCGCCCGTTGCCTTTGAGGCGGCATAGGGGCTCATCGGATTGACCGGCACGTTTTCCGTCACCGGAAGCTCCTCCGGCGTGCCGTAGATGGAACCGCCCGAAGATGTAAACACAACCTTGCGGACACCGTGCTTTCGGGCCGCATCGGCAAGTTTGATTGTGCCAATGATGTTCAGCGTCGCATCTCGCACCGGGTCGGCCACGGAAATCCGAACATCAATCTGCGCTGCGAGGTGGAAAATAACCTCCGGGCCGCTTTGCTCGAGCAGCTCGTCCCAGTCCACCTCCAGCACATCGGCGGTTATGAACTCAAAGTCGTCGTTAAGCGATGCCTGCTGGAGGTTTTCCAGCTTTCCGTGGGAGAGATCGTCCAGCGCCGTGACCGCGTATCCTTCGGCCAGCAACCGGTCAACCAGCGTCGAACCGATAAATCCCGCACCGCCCGTCACCAGCGCGCGCGGTTTCGCGCTTGCCGACGATTCTGTCATCGCGGTGGCCGGTGATTCGTTCTTGTGCTTCTCCATAGGAAGAACTATAGGCGCTTAGTAAGGAAAACCGCTTATACGTGTGCCAACCTCACATTGACGGGGTTGATTAGTCTTCCGAGGAATGCGAGATTACTCAGCGCGCTGTGGCAGGTTGACAGTGGAATTGAAGAAAATAACCAAGCCCATCAAGATGGCGATGACCATACCGCCACCGAGCATGACCGGGTAGGTCATCCAGGAGATGGACTCGGAGAGCTTGGTCAGAATTGCCGGGAATGCGAAGCCGATGTAGGTCAGACAGTAGAAGATACCGGTCAGACCAGCCATATCGCGCGGGCCAGCGATGCGCTGTACCTCGTTGAGGCCGGTAAACATGGACAGACCGTAGCCGGCACCCAACACCAGCGCTGCAATGAACGCCGTCACTGCGGTGGGGTTGGTGGACATCCAGGCCGCCAAGCCCATACCGATAACCACAATGCCAATTGCGATTAGCGAACCGCGGGCGTTGTGCTCGGTCACAAAGCGGGGACCAATCTGCTGAATACCAAAACCGCAGAGCAGCGCAAACAGTGTGACCATCGCGGAGTAGAACACTGGCTGGGAGACGTGGTCCTGAAGCAGAGACGGAATGATTGCGTAGGCAACACCGGCTGCACCGAAGACCCACGGCGCTCCCATCGCGGCGACGAGCAGGAAGCGACGGTTAGTTACCGATGGGGTACGTAGAGACTCCCAGAGGGTCTCGCGCGGAGCATTACTGCCGCCCAGGTGCGGCGACTGGCGGGTCTCCGGCACGGCCAACAGACCGAAGATTGTCGGGATAGAAATCAGGATGTGGATGATATAAGCCAGCTGCCCCGGCAGCGGTGCGAACTGCGCCAGCGTGCCGGCAATTCCCGCACCCAGACCAAAGCCCAAGGTCAGCGCCATGGACTGACGCTTCGCACCCGAGGTTGACTTGGCCTTGGGGTCAAAGCGCGGATCAGAGAGCTCTTTTACCCACGAGCCGCCCACGGCCATGACAATGCCGACTGCCAAGCCAGAGATAAAGCGACCAGTGAGAATAAGCGGGGCGGTAGTCTCGCCCAACGCAATAAGAGTCGACCCCAGAATCGAGAGAACCGGCGCGGCGAGCATCACCGGCTTACGGCCGATACGGTCCGAGATTGGGCCGGAAATCAGCAGTGCCGGCGCGATACCGAGGGCGTAGACCAGCAATAGAAGGTCAATAAACACCGGCGCCAGGTCGGCATTTTCGCGGTACATCACCATCAGCGGCGTGAATTCGTTGCCACCCCACGCGACGGCGAAAACTGCAATTGCGGCAAGCAACCACAGCGGCGTGCCCTTATTGGATTTGGCCCTGCCGTGAGGTACCTCATTTTCATTGCCGTTAGTTCCTGCGTGAGAAGACATGTCGTTTACTTTACGACGGTCCCCAGCGCCTTACGCGCAATGGTGGAAATTGAGTTACGGGGGCTAACCACAAAAGATGTGTCGGGGTGGTTTCGGCGCTTGGCGCTACCACCGCCCCAAAATGCCCCTGAAACCTGGGGCCCACACCCCCGTCTCGGGGTGACTTGTTGCCAACCTTGTTTCCCTGCCCCATCCGGGGGCAGTGCCCTTTTCGACACTACATCGTTATTGTTCCGTTACTTCTTCTGTATCTTGAGCCACTTTTGCCACACCATTCACACAACTTCTGAATATATAATTACAAATTAGTTCAATGTGGGGGTAGTCGAACAGCCATAAAACGCAGATTTCCCCTATTTAAGACAATCTCGCACATAGACGGCCGCCAGGTCGCGCAAATCGATCCAGAAACAACCCGTCGTTAAGTAGTGCCCAACCCACCCCCTTTGCACACCCCCGAATCCGCCTTTTTCAGGCATGCGTATAAATAAATCGGTCACAAACAAAGGAAATCTACCGCCATTCACCGACCCCCATTACCCCCGTTGTTCACTTTTTGTCACCGCTCGCTGAAGTTCAAACGCTGGTCGCTACCGGTCTGGCTGTGTAAGAATTCGACACCGTCAAACAATCTGTCCATTCCCCAAACGCTGGCTGAGAAAAACCTGGGGCGATTTCTGCGCGACCGCTGAGATCACCAAGGTCCTCGATGGCCGTGCGGACGGGTATGTAAAGAAAGTCTTGTTTTTTTATGACTACTTCGATCATCGCGAATGATCCCAAGCAGCGCCGTCAGGTGCTCACGGGAACTCTCGTGGGTACGACCATCGAGTTTTATGACTTCCTGATTTACGCTCAGGCCGCAGCTATCGTGCTTGCTCCGCACTTCATCGAGCCTGCTGCACAGTCGAATCCACAGGTGGCCCAGGTCCTCGCTTGGGCAACCCTGGGTATTTCCTTCCTCTTCCGCCCGCTTGGCGCGATCGTCGCTGGCCATATCGGTGACCGTTACGGCCGCAAGATGATTCTGGTCTTCACCCTCATCGGCATGGGTGCGGCTACTTTCTGCATCGGCCTGCTACCGACCTATGAATCAATCGGCATCGCCGCACCTATCCTGCTGGTTCTCCTCCGTGTTTTCCAGGGTATTTCCGCTGGCGGTGAATGGGGCGGTGCAGCCCTGATGTCCGTGGAGTACGCACCGAAGGAAAAGCGCGGTCTCTACGGCGCATTCCCGCAGGCCGGTGTTCCGCTGGGTCTGACCCTCGCGACCGGCACCATGCTGATTGTTATGGCAATCGTCGGCGAGGAAGCCTACATGGACTGGGGCTGGCGTGTGCCGTTCCTGCTGTCCTTCATCTTGGTTCTGATCGGTTACATGATTCGCCGTTCCGTTGACGAGTCCCCGGTCTTCCAGGCTATGCAGACTGAGTCTGCCGAGCGTTCCGCTCCGCTGCCGGAGCTCTTCCGCAACCACTGGGGCAAGGTCATCCAGGGTGCTCTGATCTTCGCTGCTCAGCAGGCTACCGGTTACCTCGTGATCGCATTCTTCGGCGCTTACGCACAGAAGACACTGGGCTACCCCGCAACCGTCGCATGGACCGGTACTCTCGTCGCTGGTATTTGCTGGACCATCTTCATGTTCATCGCCGGTGCTTGGTCCGACCGCATCGGCCGCGCTAAGACCTTCATCATCGGCTACGTCGTGATTATGATTTGGGAGGCCGTCATGTGGAGCATCCTGGACCAGGGTCCGTTCCTGTACATCATGACCGTCGCAGTTCTCACCCTGCCACTGGCCCTGACCTTCGGCCCGCAGCCAGCCATGTACTCCGAGATGTTCCCGGCTGAGGTCCGCTACTCGGGCGCTTCCATCGCTTACGCCATCGGCGCCGTCCTCGGTGGCGCATTCGCTCCGATGATTGCCCAGATGATCATGGACGCCACCGGCAACCCGTTCTACATCTCCGTCTACCTGATGGCCATGGCTATCCCGGCACTGATTGCCCTGTTCCTGCTGCCGAAGGGTCTCGAAGACCGAGACCTGATCGAGCACCCGGAAACTAACCTCGACGAAGTTAAGTCGCGCGTCTAGTTCCCACAGCTAAGGGATCTGCCCCACCGAGGGTCTGATTACGCAAGCCGTCGTCAAGCATTGCACAACGCAGCATTTGCTTGACGACGGCTTTTGCGTTTCCACCTTCTTTTTCTCCCGATAACCCGCTTTCTCTTTCCTCGGTCCCGATTTCCTCATGAGTTTCTCAGTCGAAAGCGACTGACAAGCCCCAGATATCCCATTAACGTTGGGTTATGGCACAGAATTCTTCCAGCTCCACGCGAATCCCCCGCCGGCGCTCGACCGACGCTCCGAAGACACTCCCCTCCCGTCCGGAACCGGAAGTGGCACGCGCACTGCAAAAGGTCCTGGACGGCTATTTCCCCGAGGCGCGCGCTGATGTCCGCGCCCTTTTAGAAGACCCCACCCTGCGGCCCACCTCTGGGCTGACCGTGGAGGAGGCCAGGCAGCACACCACCGAGGCGTTGTCCAAGGTGCTTAAGACCGGCATGCCCTATGGTGCTTTCCGCACTGACCAGGGAGGCACAGGAGATACCGGCGGGACACTCTCCGGGATTGAAATGCTCGGCCACACCGACTTGTCGTTGATGGTGAAGTCCGGAGTGCAGTGGGGCCTTTTCGGCGGCGCTGTCAGCAATCTGGGGACTGAGCGTCACAGCGAGTTGGTGCGTGACCTCATTGAGCTGCGGGCTCTCGGCTGCTTTGCGATGACCGAACGCGGCCACGGCTCGGACGTGCAATCACTCGAAACCACGGCACATTACGACCCCGAGACGGAAGAATTCATCCTCAATTCGCCGACAGCTTCCTCTGAGAAATGGTTTTTGGGCAACGCCGCGCGCGATGGGCGCTGGGCTGCGGTTTTTTGCCAGCTCTACACACCAGGACAAGAAGAATCCCATGGTGTGCACTGCATTGTTGCCCGGATCCGCAATGATGACGGTTCGCCTGTCGACGGGGTTGCGATTGGCGACCACGGCACCAAAGGTGGCCTCTTGGGCGTGGACAACGGCACTCTCATGTTCGACCATTACCGCGTGCCGCGGGAGAACCTGCTTAACCGTTTCGCAGATGTCTCGGCCGCTGGCGAGTACAGCAGCGATATTGGCAGCCCCAATGCACGGTTTTTCACGATGCTCGGTGCCCTCGTGCGCGGCCGCGTGACAGTCGGTGCGGCCGCTGGTGCGGCAACCCGCACCGCACTGACCATCGGCACCAAGTACGCACACTTGCGGCGCCAATTTGCTCCCGACGATTCGCTGCCGGAAAAGAAACTCATTGAGCACCGCCAGCACCGAATCCGACTACTCCCCCGCATTGCGCGTTCGTACGGTCTGCAATTTGCCACCAACCTGCTGATCAAGCGGATTCACGACCTCGAAGCGGAAGGGCTGGACCGTGCGAATCTAACCCCGGAGCAGGCTCGCGATCTACGTGAAGCGGAGGCACATGCCGCCGCATTGAAGGTCGCCAACACCGCGCATGCCACCGATGCCATCCAGGAGATGCGTGAGGCCACCGGTGGAGCTGGCTACATGGCGGAGAACCTGTTGACCATTCTCAAAGAGGACTCTGACGTATTCACTACCTTTGAGGGCGACAACGTGGTGATGTTGCAGCTGGTCACCAAGGAACTTTTGGGTGGTTTTGCCCGGGAGGTACAGAGTTTTTCCAACCTGGAAATGGTGCGCTTCGGCCTCGACAATTTCAGTGGCATTTTGCGCCGTCGCACCGGTGCGGACGCCGTCGTTCAGAACCTCTTGGATGCGCTGACTGACGCTGATGAGTCCTCGCTCTTTGACCCCGCCAGCCAGATGCAATTGCTCATCGAGCGCGAGAATCGACTTCTCAAGTCCCTTGCTCGCAGGCTGCGCCCGGCGCGGAAACTGCCTGTGGAAAAGGCCGCGAAGCTGGTGGACAAGGTCCAGGACCACATGATTTCCTGCGCGTGGGCGCATATCGATCGCATGATTTTGGAAGCGTTCTTTGAAGCTGAATCCACACTCACAGATGAGCGCTCTCAAGAGGTGCTCGAGCAGGTTCGCGATGTGTTCTTCCTGTCGGTGGTCTGCGATAACGCCGGCTGGTTCTTGGAGCAGTCACTGCTCACCGGTACTCGCACCAAGGGCGCGCGGGCGGGCTTGGCCGATCTTGTTGATTCCCTTGGCCCCTGGTCTGAGGTGCTTGTCGACGCCTTCGGTGTCCCCAGCACCATGCTGGATATCCCCATGATGGAGCCTTACGACGCGATGACACCGAAAGCTAAGGCAAACCCGGCTAGTTAGCGTGTTGGCCGGTTGGCTGCTGTGGCGGTGACTGGTGTGAGGTAGCTACGGCCTGGATGCGCAGGTTGGCTACTGCGCCAAGAAACCTTCCAACCCAGCCACAGTGGCCTCTGCCAAGCGCTGACGGCCTTCGTTGGAGGTCAAGAGGGCAATGTCGCTGCTATCACGCATGTTGCCGTATTCGACCAGTGCCTTTGGTTTCGTCGATAGGTTGAGTCCGGTGAGGTCAGCGCGCGGATTCAGCCCCTGGCTACCGAGGTAGTTGGATGGAGCAAAACCGGCTGCGACAAAAGCATCGCGCAGCGCGGTTGCCAGCGCGGTAGATCCCTGCTCGTCATTATTGGCGAGCGGCTGCGAAATCGCAGACACATGGAATCCGCGGTTGCCCTCTCCAGCACCATCTGCGTGAAGGCTCACCACGGCATCGGCGTTGGAGGCATTTTCCTTCTCTGCACGGGCATCGATGCAATCTGCACGACCGGTGTCATCGACGCGGCTGAGCAGCACCTGAGCACCGCGCTGTTCGAGCAGCTGCTTAATTTCCTGCGCCATCAGCCAATTGAACTCATGCTCCGGGAAGCCGTCATTGGAAGCGGTACCGGAGGTATTACATGGCTTCTGGCCACCGCGGCCGTCAGTGACCATCATGTCCGCTGGTGGTGGGGTGCCGGCGTGTCCCGGGTCGAGGTAGATGACCTTGCCGGCTACAGCGCTGGAGCCGTCGGCACGCGAAGTAGCGCGATTAGCTTGCTGTTGTTGTGCATCGCCAGAAGCGACTGCGTCGGGGTTAGCAGAATCAGACATTGCAGACTCCTCATTCGGCGGAGTGGGGTTCGGCATCTGCATAGCCTCTTCTTCAGCTGCCAACGACGTTTGCGTTTCTGTCGACGCAGCTTGCTGAGCGCTTCCTGCTTTGGAAGCCTCCGTGTCGATGGTGCAAGCTACAAGACCGGCTGGCAAAATTGCCGCAGCCACCAAAGCCACAGCTAGTCGTCTTGCTGATCGCTGCACTGCTAGTCCCTGGTGTCCGGGCTGCCGCATAGTGCGTTCTCCTAGTTTCCGCGTACCTGCTATGTGCTGAGTAACAGTAGCAAACACTCGATTGAGAGTCGCCGGCTCCGAGATTTCCTCCCCCTTCGTTTCGGGGAATCACCGCACGTCGGGACGTGTGCAGGATTTTTCAGGACTTATCACCGAGGGGTTTAGTGATTCCCCTTCGCCTGTGCTGCCAAACCCGTAAGCACTAAGTCCACAAGCTTTTCTTGCACACCGGGAAAGTACTGCTCGACCGCTGCAGAGTTAGGAAGGGGACGCGACACCACAGCGAGCCCAAGGTGGAAATCAAGCGGTGCAACGTCCTCCGGGCATAGCCCAGCTGCTTTTGCCTTATCCAGCAGTCGCGTATAGCTCTGACGCAACTCCGTCATTCGCTTTTCGATAATGCCATCAATCTTTTTCGCCTCGCTCCCCAAACTGGTATTGAGATCGCTGAATAATGCCTGGGCAAGTGCCGCAACACTTAATTTCGCGATCGCGTGGACTGCTTCGTGCCAAGCGCCGTCCGGATCGTCGTCAAACTGAGCTACGGCTGCCTCAGTAACCCTGTCGATATCAGCTGCAACACGAGCACTGACTGCGCCGAGAAGCTCAATCCTGCTGGGAAAGTGCCTGCTTGCCGTAGCTAAACCGACACCGGCCTCCCTGGCAATCGCACGCATGGATACACCGGCTCCTTGCTCTATCAAGAGTTTTCGCGCTGCTTCCACGATGGCATCACTGTTCATCACTGCATCTTGTCTCACACTCGCATCCTAACAAACGGAACACTATGCTCCACTTTGTAAGTGAAACACTCTGCTCCAGTTAGGAGATAGGCCATGTCAACAGCTACGACTGAGACGAAAAAAGCCTCACCCGCCCCCAAAGCAGTAGCCGTGATCTTCGGTATTCCGCTCGTCATCGGGCTCATGCTCTTCGCGTTCCTGGCACCGACATTTGCCTCCGGCCCGAAGGATGTCCCCATTGCGCTGACTGCCCCCGCCCCAATGTCCGAACAAATCACCCAAGCCATCGAGCACAAAGCTGGCGACAATGCTCCTGACATCCAGGTGATGGACACTCCTGATGCCGTACGCGAGTCAATCCTCAATCGCGAAACTGTTGGCGGCATCGTCATTTCCCCGACGGGCGCTACCGCCTACACCGCTTCAGGCAACGGCGCACCTTACTCGCAGCTTATCGACGGCATTGCGACGACCCTCGAGTCTCAAAACATCCCTGTAGAGCGGGAGGATTTGGCTCCAACCACCCAGGATGACCCACAAGCTTCCGGTGTCGCGCTCCTCGGCTTGCCGCTGGCTTTCGGCGGTATCATTTCAGCAGTTATAGCCACCTTCCTTTTCCGCGGTAAGAAGTGGACGAAACTGAGCGTCCTCACTGGCATCGCAGTCTTCGGGGCTCTCGTGGCAACGTGGATGCTCCACTCTGTCTACGGCACGCTTTCGGGCAGCTTCGGCATGGAATGGCTGGCAATTTCTCTGGGAATCCTGGCTACCTCAATGCTTACCGCCGGGCTCGCGGCCATTATTGGCACTCCCGGTGTGGGCATCGGCGCCATTTTGACGATTTTCTTGGCGAACCCGCTCTCTGGACTGTCCACCGGCCCCTGGCTGCTTCCGGCCGGTTGGTCCACCCTTGGCCAGTGGATGCCCATTGGGGCGACTGGCTACCTAGTCAGGTCACTGTCATTTTTCGATGGCAACGGTGCTGGGGCAGCGTGGTGGGTTCTCATCGTCTGGGTTGCCGCTGGATTTGCTCTACTCATGTTTGATCGTTCCAAAAAATAAAAAACGGGACCCCTTTAAAAGGATCCCGTTTCACACCGAGCCGCCTGCGAGAATCGAACTCGCGACCTTCTCATTACGAGTGAGACGCTCTACCGACTGAGCTAAGGCGGCACGCACATTGCGCCGAGCTTTCAAGCAAGCAGAAATAACCCTGCACAAAATGTACAAGCGGTAATACTACTGCACTGCCCCCATCGCTACCAAAATGGAGCCTACAGGCCGCTAAATTGGGAGCTTCTCCCGGATTACCTGCGGCCAACCTGCCCTGCAATCTGCAATTTAGCCATCAATTCATCCATCAAGACCGTCAACTTCACTGCAGTCACGAGCATGCCGCGCACCTCGGTGACAGCATCAATGGAGGCCAATATCGCCTCCGGCGGAAGGCGTCGGGCTAGCTCCGTGGCTGTCCGACGACGGTCTGGATTTATGAGGTAGACCGCGCCATCGCCAAACTCAGAACCAGCACCAAAGCCCGAATCCCCCGAAGCAGTCTCACCACCACGTTCCGCCCCAAACGCCAGCACCAGGGCGTCACGGTAAAGCCCCATAATGTCGGTCAACGACAGGTCGATCAGATCTGACTCCGCGCGCCTGCGCCGCCGCTTCTGATTTTCCTCCAGCTCCTTGATAACCCCCTTAGAGCCGCGCAGTGCCGCCTGCGCACCCTTGCCGGACGCACCTACGCCCAGTGAGCGCTCGAGGTTCTCCAGCTCCTCAGCCTCTAGTGGCTCCATCCGCCGCTTCACCTCGCCAGCCACTTCGTTGGCTAACTCTCGCGCCGCCAAATACGACTTCGCCGGGTCGAACACGGCCTCTACGAAATCCAGGGCCTTGCCCCGCCAGGCACGCGAGCCCTCATCGGAGACAAAGCCACGCGCACGCCCAATGTGACCGTTGGACACCGTCGCGGCCCAGACCGCTTGCTCGTCGGTAAGCTCTGGCCGCTCGGCGCGCAGGAGGTTTGTGACGTCGTCGATATGCGGCGTCGGCACATAGACGTGGCGGCAGCGCGAACGGAGCGTAACGGAGAAATCCTCCGCGTTCGTCGTTGGTGCGCACATGATGATGACGGTGCGCAGCGGCGGTTCTTCCACCACCTTGAGCAGCGCATTTGAGGCGGATTCGTTGAGGCGGTCGGCGTCTTCGATGATTAGCACGCGACAATCCGCCGTTGTGGGCATCTTGTAGGCCCAGGGCCGCAGCTCGTCCCTCACCGTCGCCACGGAAATGATGGTGCCCTCCGGGCGCACAATCTTGATATCGCCATGTGTTCCCGCCAGCGCCGTCCGGCAGCCCTCGCACTCGCCGCATCCGGGGTTGTCATGCCGCGTGCACAGCAGCGCCGCCGCAAACGCCGTCGCCGTCACCGACCGCCCCGACCCCGCAGGTCCCGTGAACAGCCAGGCGTGCGTCATGTCCGAGTCGCGTGGCACATCGCTTAACGACGACCCCGCGTCCCCACCTTCCGGCGAAACCTCCACCCCATCGCCTGCCAGCGGTTGACCGTTGGCAAAGCGATAATGCGCAGCGCGCACAGCAGCCTGCAGCCGCTGGCGAACCCCACCGGTTTCGGGCATACGAGAAAACACGCTGCGCTCTGTCATCGGCTCTGTCATGGCCACAACTCTAGCGCGCCCCACGAGACTCTTGTGAGGTAACTACTCCCTGCAATCCGGGGTTGCCACTAAGGTAGTAATCATGCAACGGCTCTGGCGAAATCTGAAATGGCTAAGCGGGACAATGTGGCCTGCTTATGCCTCATTTATCTTCGTCTGCAACCTTGTCGGAGCCATGATTGTCGGCTTGTTCCTCGGCATGCTGTTGCCACTGAACCAAGAAACTCACCTGCCGCGGTTGGCTAATGGGGTCATCTATGCCCTGGCTGGTTACCTGGTTCTGGCAATTATTGCGGGAATCGGCACTACTTGGATCCTGTTCAAGCCGCTGTTGAAATGGCAGCGTCATCCAGAGCTGCACGATCCGCGGCGGGTGCGCTATCTGGTCATGCGCGTGCCTGTCTATCAGGCACTCTTGGGTACCGTCATCTGGTCTCTGGGCGTGATTGTCTTCAGTGGAGTCGCGTTCGCCTATGACAGCAAGATTGGCCTGATGGTGCTGCTCACCTCGGTGCTCGGTGGCGCCATGGTGGCACTGTTGACCTATCTAATTGCGGAGCGCATGGTGCGTCCGGTTGCTGTGGAGGCGCTGGCGCGTAGGGCCCCGGATTCTTCGCTGGAGCCACCGATTGGCCACCGCCTGCGCCAGACGTGGGTGTTGACCAGCGGTGTTCCAGTGGTAGCAATCCTGCTTGTGCTGATAGGTCAGCGCCGTGGTCTATTCACAGATGACGCGGCAGATTTGCTGCCCACCATCACCGCGCTGGCAATTCTGGCTCTGATTACCGGCTATTTCGGCACGATGTTGGCCACTATGTCCATCGTCGACCCGATTCGTGATCTCACGGGTGCGATTAACAAGGTCCGCCAGGGCCAGGTGGATACGCGCGTGCCTATTTACGACGGCTCCGAGATGGGCGTTCTCCAGGCGGGTTTCAATGAAATGATGCGTGGCCTGCAGGAGCGTCAGCGGGTCCGTGACCTCTTCGGCCGCTATGTCGGGTCTGAGGTCGCCCGTAAGGCTCTGGAAGAAAAGCCGACTTTGGGCGGCGAGAATCGCCTCGTCGCGGTGCTGTTTGTGGACGTGATTGGTTCGACCAACTTCGCGGAGAAGAACTCGCCAGAAGTCGTTGTCCGTGAGCTCAATGCCTTCTTCGACCACGTTGTTGACTGTGTGCACCGCAATAAGGGCATTATCAACAAGTTCCAGGGTGACGCGGCTCTGGCTGTCTTCGGCGCTCCCCTGCCCCTCGATGACACTGCTGGGCACGCCCTCACAGCCGCCCGTGAACTGCGCGAGGAACTGCTCGACCTCCAGCTCACCGCGGGTATCGGCGTCTCCGCCGGTCATGTCGTCGCCGGCCACATCGGTGCTCGTGACCGTTTTGAATACACGGTTATTGGTGACGCGGTTAACCAGGCTGCCCGTCTGACTGAGTTGGCTAAGGACACCCCGGGCCGCGTGCTCGCTACAGCTTCCACTATCCGCCTGGCCAACGAGGACGAGCAGGCTCGCTGGACCACTCTGAAGTCTGTGGAGCTGCGCGGCCGTACGCACATGACGCAGCTTGCGCGCCCGGTGCGCCCGACGCTTGCCGACGAGGCCTAGGGGGCAGCGGACTCGTCGGTCTCGCCAACCTGCGTACCCTCCCACAAATCCTTTACGTTGGAGGAATGACTGACAGCCGCTCCAGCTCTAGCACCAACCCCAGACCTCGCATGCTCGTCCCCGACGCTGCGCGCGGATTCGCTCTTCTCGGCATCGCTATCGCAAACATTGCCACTGCCTGGCTGGTTGCAAGCCCCGAGCTGCCCGGAGCATTCTTCGGCGGCGTCATAAACGACAGCATCGCCGACAAGGCCACCGTGCTTTTTACCGCTGTGACCGCACACAATCGCGGGCTGCCGATGTTCGCAACGCTGCTCGGTTTCGGTGTCGGACTCATTGTCCGCAGTTTGGCCAGGAGGAACTTTCCACGGTCGCGGGCGCGAGTGGTCGTCGTAAAGCGTTATGCGTTCCTGGGGCTGTTCGGCATCGCGCACATGCTGTTTCTGTTCTTTGGCGACATCATGTTTCTCTACGGCATCTGCGGCATCATCCTGGGGCTGCTTATGGGGCTTAGCAACAAAGTGCTGACTATCCTCGCATGGATTGCGCTGACAGTTAATGCGGTATTGAGCCTGCTGTTTTTGGTTTTCACAATTGCGATGCCCGACGTCGGGTTGGACGGTTCCGACATGACCGAGCTCGTCAACGGCGGTGCGATTGAAACAAGTTACCTGGATATGCTCGCCGCGAATCTCGAGGCCCTGACAATGAGCATCACTACTCTGCCGCTACAGCTGTTCCTCTACCTGCCGGTGATGATGATTGGCTTCGTGTGGGCGCGCAAAGGCGTGCTTGACGACGTTGACGCGCACCGTCCCCTGCTTATTCGGTGGCTCGTGGTGGCCGTGATTGTCGCCTTCGGTGTCGGTATCCCTATGGGGTTGGCAGCGATTGGAGTTCTTCCAGCCGGACAGCACATGATCTACCTAACAATCAACAGTTTTGCCGGAGTGTTCGCCGGTCCTGGCATCTTAGCCGGGCTGGCGTTGGCGCTGCAGCCGCTCCAGCGACGCCTGAACGAGGGCACCGCTGTGCCTGGTTGGCTGGTGCCGATTGTGGCGCTCGGCAAGCGTTCGATGACGGGCTACCTGATGCAGTCCATCATCTTCTTTGTGCTGGTGTACCCGTTTATGCTGAACATCCCGCGCGACATGGGCGCGTTCGTGCAAACCCTCATCGCTGTGGGTGTCTGGTTGGTGACCCTGTTGGCCGCGTGGGCAATGGAGCGACGCGGCATGCAGGGGCCGTTTGAGAAGGTGCATCGCCGGCTGTCGTACGGGCCGACGATGCGTGCGGAGTTGGCCGGAGTGGGAGGCCCCAAGCCTGCTCCGCAAGGGGCACTGGTCTCAGCGGGTGCGCCGGGTGCGCCGGGTGCGGCGGACGCGGCGGGCGCTTAAGGCGCGGCGGCAGCTTAAGTGCTCTGCACCCAGTTAGCCCCTGCCGCGGCTAACGGTCAATGCGCTACTTGCCCTTACGCGTTGCCTTCACCACTCGCTTGGTGGTGCGCTTGACCGTCTTCTTAGCGGTCTTTTTTGAGGTCTTCTTCGCAGCCTTCTTCGCGGTCTTGCGAGTCGACTTCTTCGCAGCCTTCTTAGTGCCACCGTTTGCGGCTTCCTTCGCGCGGCGCTCAGACAGCAGCTCGCAGGCGCGGGCATCGGTCAGGGTCTCAGGCGTATCCCCCTTGCGCAGCGAAGCATTGGTGACGCCATCGGTGACGTACGGACCGAAGCGGCCATCCTTCACCGACATCGGGCGACCGGAGACATCGTTGTCGCCCAGCTGCTTCAGCGGCGGCTTCGCAGCAGCACGACCGCGGCGCTTCGGCTCAGCGTAGATACGACGAGCCTCGTCTAATGTCACGGTGAAAATCTGCTCTTCGTTAGCCAGTGAACGCGAGTCCGTGCCCTTCTTCAGGTACGGGCCGTAACGGCCATTCTGAGCAGTAATAACCTCGTTATCGACCGGGTCGACACCGACCTCACGCGGCAGGCTCATCAGCTTCAGAGCCTCTTCCAACGTGACCGTCGACGGCTCCATGGAGGAAAACAGCGAGGCCGTCTTCGGCTTCAGAGTTTCCTCGATAATTTCCGCGGTGCGCTTTTCCTTCTGCTTGGCAGCGGTCTTGGTTTCCCAGTTCTTCTTTCGCTTGCCCTCGGCAGCGCGCTGAGCGTCCTCTTCGGCGCGCTCAGCTGCGATGATCTCCTCAGCCTTGGCTACGACACCTTCGCGCTCTTCATCGGTGACCAGCTCGGTGACGTAGGGACCGTAGCGGCCATCGCGAGCAACAATCATGCGACCATTGGCCGGGTTAATGCCCAGTTCACGGCCACCCTGCGGCATGGCCAGCAGCTTCTCGGCGGCGGCCAGATCCAGCTCGTCCGGAGTCATGGCCTCCGGGATGTTGGCGCGCTGCACCTCGTCGGCACCGTTTTCACCGGCACCCGGGCGCGTGCGCTCCAGGTACGGCCCATAGCGGCCAACGCGAACGATGATTGGGTTACCCTCGGCATCGTCGAGAAGGTGGAGCGAATTGACCTTCCGAGCATCAATCGATTCCAAGTTCACGTCGATGATGTTCTTCAGGCCACCATGGGTCGCAATGGCGTCGGCTCCCTTGTGGCGGTGATCCTTGTCATCGCCGAAGTAGAAACCGGTCAGCCAGGTCGTGCGATCCTTATTGCCCGCAGCAATGCCGTCGAGCTCATCCTCCAGCTCGGAGGTGAAGTCGTAGTTGACCAGATCGGAGAACGCTTCCTCCATCAGCCCCACCACGGCAAAGGCCACCCACGAGGGCACCAGAGCGTTGCCGCGGGAGTAGACGTAGCCGCGATCCTGAATGGTCTTGATAATCGACGCGTAGGTCGACGGACGCCCAATTCCCAGGTCCTCCATCTTCTTCACCAAGCTGGCCTCGGTGAAGCGCGCAGGCGGGTTGGTGGAGTGGCTGTCGGCACTGAAGTCCGTGGCCGTCAGGCCCTGGCCTTCCGTCAACTGTGGCAGACGCTTCTCGGCGTTGTCGGCGACCTTGCGACCGTCGGAAAGCGCGGAGACCTCGACGTATGCCTTGAGGAAGCCCGGGAAACGAATCGTGCGTCCGGTGGAGGCGAACTCGACGGCGTGCGTGTCGGTGGCACCGGCGATAGTGACCTTCATGGACGTGCCGCGTGCGTCGGCCATCTGCGAGGCGACGGTGCGCTGCCAGATCAGTTCGTAGAGTTTGAACTCCTCGGCATCCAGTGAGCCAGCCAGCTGACCTGGCGTTGCGAACGTCTCGCCAGCCGGACGAATCGCCTCGTGCGCCTCCTGCGAGTTCTTCACCTTGCGCGAGTACTGGCGCGGCGCATCGGCGACGTATTCCGAGCCGTAGAGCTCCAGCGCCTGCTTACGCGCGGCGTCGATGCCGGCCTTGGACAGCGTCGTGGAGTCGGTACGCATGTAGGTAATGTGACCGTTTTCGTACAGACGCTGCGCCACACGCATCGTGCGCTCAGAGGTGTAATGCAGCTTTCGGCCCGCCTCCTGCTGCAGCGTGGACGTCATAAACGGCGGGTACGGCCGGCGGGTGTACGGCTTCTCCTCCACCGACGCGACCTTGAGCTCAGAGCCCGCGAGGTCCGCCGCCAGAGTTTCGGCGAGCTGCTTATCGACGACCCGAATGCCCTCAGACTTCTTCAGCTGGCCACGGTCATCGAAGTCCCGGCCCTGCGCTACGCGCTGACCATCAACGCTGGTCAGGGTTGCGACAAATTCCTTCGGCTGGTTGGCATCAGCAGAAGCCGAACCGGTGTCCAAAGTTGCGGCGACATCCCAGTACTCAGCGGAGATAAACGCCATGCGCTCGCGCTCACGCTCGACGATGACCCGCGTTGCCACCGACTGCACACGACCTGCCGACAGGCGCGGCATGACCTTCTTCCACAGCACCGGGGAGACCTCGTAGCCGTAAAGACGGTCGAGGATACGGCGACCTTCCTGGGCATCAACCAGGTTCTGGTCCAGCTCACGAGTGTTGGCCGCGGCCTCCAAGATGGCCTGCTTGGTGATCTCATGGAACACCATGCGGCGCACCGGCACCTTGGGCTTCAGAACCTCCAGCAAGTGCCAGGCAATAGCCTCGCCCTCACGGTCGGGGTCAGTTGCGAGATAGAGTTCGTCGACTTCCTTGAGCTTGGCCTTCAGGTCAGCGACTTTCTTCTTCTTATCAACGCTGACGACATACAACGGAGCGAATCCGTTGTCGACATTCACACCCAGACGAGCCCAGGGCTCCTTCTTGTAACGAGCCGGAACGTCGGCTGCGCCACGGGGCAAGTCGCGAATGTGGCCCACCGACGCCTCCACGATGTAATCATCGCCGAGATACGGCTGAATCTTGCGAGCTTTCGTCGCCGACTCGACAATTACAAGGCGCTTGAGGCCGTCTGAATTCGCCATAGAAGTTTTTCTATCCTGCAACGTTGAATGTTTTTGACTGTTTAGATTCTTGTTTTCGTTTAAATCTTGGGGTTCTTGGCCGGACTCTGGCTGGGCTTCAGCTGTGAGAGGCCCGCAATCGGTTCCAACCGGTTCCGATCAGTGCAAATCAGTTCCCGGCCGCGTTCTCCCCGGAAGATTATCTGGAAAGAATATGAAGAATATAAGGAATACCGTACACACAATCTAGTTTGTCGCGTGGATTCCTCAAGTATCGGGCGGATTTTGGGTGTGACTGAAGGGGCTGCTGTGGGGGATCCCCGGTGGCCGGCAGTTGCCGACCCGACGACTGCTGTGCGGCTGGCCATGATCATCCCCGTGGCTGTCAGTGGCTGGTCACAACAGGCCGCAGCGGGCGCAGCCGCCGCAGCGGCCGCGTGATCGCGGGCTGCAAATGTGAAACTGTATGAGTTTATG
>NZ_KV836138.1:114390-158748 GCF_001838255.1 Corynebacterium sp. HMSC073B01
TGTCATAAACGTAGTCAGTAACTCGGATTGACCCACTGCCCCCAGAAATGCAAAAATCCCACGCAGAAATTACTTTCCGCGTGGGAGAATCAAGGCTTACCCCATGAACACAACATGGGCCTTGAAAAGCCAAAAATTCCGCGAACCAAACTGAACAAACGCCCAGTTCACCCCGGAAACGGTTGACTTACAGAGGCTTCACGTCCAGAGCCTGCGGACCCTTCTGGCCCTCACCAATCTCAAACTCGACTGCCTGGTTCTCTTCCAGCGTCTTGAAACCAGTGCCCTGGATCTCGGAGTAGTGAACGAACACGTCGTTGCCACCGTCAGCTGGGGCGATAAACCCGAAGCCCTTCTCCGAGTTGAACCACTTCACAGTACCCTGTGCCATTACAAAACTTCCCAACTTCAGGATTCGATAAAACAAGTATTCGCCACGCACATCCGGCCACACACGATGGGGTAAACACGGCCAAAGCACCCTTTCGCCTCGTGCGAGTTTTTGCTGGGTGCCCGTTGGCGGGCGATACACTCAAAAAGTCTGCCACGTTTGGGGCGCGAGCGCCGATTAGGAACAGCTTCTTGCCACCCCCGTAAACCCGTGTTCGGAGTCCGGAGAAACTGGGGTGTCGAATAGCGAGAATGTGGCTGATAGGAAGCGTCGTCAAACATATGAAGTGCGCGTTTACAGGAAAGGGTGGCGTCGGTGGAGTCGTTTGGGCGGGAGCTGCTGGGGCCGGTTATTCGTGCGCATCCGCGGGCGACGGTGACGCACATTGCGGATCTTCCTGCGCGTGCTGGCGTGACCGCGCCTTGGCCCGAATGGGTGCCGGGCTGGCTGAAAGAAGTGCTGGTAGATCGCGAAATTGAGAACCTGTGGACTCATCAGGCGACAACCGCGAACCTTGCCCGCGAGGGCGTGCACTGCGTCGTCGCGACGGGCACGGCGTCGGGTAAATCGCTCGGCTACCTGCTGCCCGTGCTCACAGAACTGTCCGCCACCCCCGCGGCCACCGCGCTGTACCTCTCCCCGACCAAGGCGCTGGGCGCCGATCAGCTGGACACTGCACGCGCGATGGCACCGGCGTCACTGAGTTCGCTGATTTCGCTTTACGACGGCGACACCCCACAAGACGCCCGGCGCGCCATCCGCGACCACGCCCGTTGGGTGTTTACCAACCCCGATATGCTGCATGTTTCGGTGCTCGGCAACCATGTTCGGTGGACGCGGATGCTGCGCAACCTGCGCTATATCGTCGTCGACGAATGCCATGCCTATCGAGGCGTGTTCGGCGCCAACGTCTCTCAGATTCTGCGTCGCCTCCTGCGGCTATCCCGCGAGTACGGCGCCTCGCCGACCGTGATTTTTGCCTCTGCGACGACCAACGACCCCGCTGACCAGGCTCGTCGCCTCATCGGCGAGCCTGTCGAGGCCATCACCGAAGACGGCGCCCCGGTCGGCGAGCGAACGATCGCCCTGTGGGAACCCGGCCTGCTCCCCGACCTCCAAGGCGAGAACGGCGCACCCGTGCGCCGCCCCGCCCCGACCGAGGCCGCGGATATCATGGCCGACCTGCTTGTCGAGGGCGCCCGCACCCTGACCTTCACCCGTTCGCGAAGCAGTGCTGAGAAGGTAGCGCTCGGCGTGCGTGAGCGCCTGGAGAAGCGCCACCGCAGCGATATCGCCGAGCGCATCGAGTCTTACCGCGCCGGCTACCTGGCCGAAGAGCGCCGCGACATCGAGCGCATGCTCGATGACGGCACCCTGCTAGGTGTGGCCACCACCAATGCATTGGAGCTGGGCATTGACGTCGGTGGCCTCGACGCGGTGGTGCAGGCCGGTTTCCCGGGCACGGTCGCTTCATTCTGGCAGCAGGCCGGCCGCGCGGGTCGTCGTGGCCAGGGCGCGCTGGTGGTGCTGGTGGCTCGTGATGACCCCATGGACACGTACTTGGTCCACAACCCGTCCGCACTGCTGGGCAGGCCGGTGGAAAAGACCGTCTTCGATCCCCGCAACCCACATGTGGTGTGGTCACACCTCTACTGCGCGGCTGTGGAGAAACCCGTCACCACCAGCCAGCTTCAGGCATGGGGAACCCTGCCCGTAGCCGAAGACATGGTGTCAGCGGGCTGGTTGCGCAAGCGCACCTGGGAAGGACAAGAACCCGTCTACTACCCGACCGACCGCGATGAGGGGCCGCGCATTGCCACTGCCCACGATGCCGTGAACGTCCGCGGTGGTGATGGCCAGGAAGTGGCCATCGTCGACCAGACCGATGGTCGACTGCTTGGCACCATCGATCTTGGCCGTGCGATGCAGCAGGTCCACGACGGTGCCGTCTACTTGCACCGCGGTGAGTCCTATCTTGTCGACCAGCTGGACTTCGACAGCCTCGTCGCCCTGGTCCACCCCGAGCAGCCGCGCTATTCCACCAGCTCGCGCATGGACACCACCATCCGCATTCTGGACGTTGACGATATGCGCCACTACCAGGGCTTACAGGTCGCTTCCTGCCAGGTCGAGGTCTTTCACCAGGTCACCTCCTATCTTCGTCGTCTGGATACCGGCGAGATTCTCGACAGTGTTGAACTTGACTACCCTCCGCAGCGTTTGGTCACGCGCGCCGTGGCTTACACAATGCCCGAGTCCACCCTGCGCTCGTGGGGTGTGGGCTCCGACATCGCGCCGGGGGCTCTCCACGCAGCCGAGCACGCGGCTATCGGCATGCTGCCGCTGATTGCCACCTGCGACCGCTGGGATATCGGCGGTGTTTCCACGGTCATGCACGCCGATACCCAGCAGCCCACCGTTTTTGTTTACGACGGGCACCCTGGTGGTGCGGGGTTTGCCGACCGCGGCTACGAGGCCTTCGCTCAGTGGGTTCGCGCGACCCGCGATGCCGTCGCCGCCTGCGAGTGCGAATCCGGCTGCCCATCGTGCATCCAGTCGCCCAAGTGCGGCAATGGCAACGATCCGTTGGACAAGGCCGGCGCAATCAAGGTGCTCAGTGGGGTCTCTCGCACGCTTAACGACGGCCAGTAGCAGCATCCTCCACCGCTTCCGGCCCTGCTCTGGACGTTGCTTTTCTCTCCTTTCGTTGGACGCTGACCTGCACGTCCTCCCCATCAATCTCGCAAGCCACAAGGCGTGCGTGGTTAGCTTTTGCGATTGACCCCGCAGCTTTGCAGGCGTCGTCGCTCTCTTGCGCAGCCACGGCGCCGGCCACCGCGGCCAGATCCGCTGCTACCGCTGCCTGCCGAGCCTGCACCACCCGCACCCCGGTTGTAACTCCAACCAAAGTCAGAACGACGAAAGCGGCGATGAACAGTGCGGCTGCGACTGTGGTGGAACCTTCTTCTTCGCGAAGAAGGCGGGCTGTCACGTTTCTCATGACGATGCCACTCTTTCCCGCAGTGCGACCGCACGTGCTTCCAGCGAAAATGGCCCCGCTGAGCGCCGAATGGTCACGCGCACGGTACCGGAGGTTTCCGATATTGCGACCTGGCCATCCGCGTCGGCACGGAGCTCGGCTACTGTCTCCGCATCGCCCCGCGCCTCAGCCCGTGCGATGGCTCCGGCTGCGTCGGTAAGCCCTAGGTACATTGCGATGGTGACCAGCCCTGACAGGGCCGTGACCATGACCGTGACCAGTGCCGCGAGACCGAAAGCGGTTTCTACCGTGGTTTGGCCTTCGTCGCCGACGCACAGGCGATGAAGCGTAGAGCGGATGCGGCTAGACATCGGTGTTGAGCGCCCTTTCGATGATGTCGGTGAGCGCCTGGGTGATATCCCCGCCGGTCACGACAGTGTAGAGCAGGGCCCCGAAAGCGGCGGCCGCGATCGTTCCCAAAGCATATTCCACGGTTGACATGCCGTTTTCCTCAGTTGCCAGAGCGTGCAGACGCTTGTGCAAATACGAGCGCAGCTGGGACTGTGCAGCGGTCAGCGGATTGGTTGGAAGATTGGTTGGAACATTGGTTGGACGGTTGGAGTTTTGAGTGGTCATGAATGTTTCCCCCTATGTGGATGTCGAGTGACAGGTCAGTTGTGAGGTGTGATGTGCATTGACGCGCGTTGACCCGCGTTGACGCATGGTGGATTGCAGCGTGGCAGGTGGCCCGCGTGCACAAGCGAGAACGCAACCGAAAGCGCAACCAACACTGCATCCGGCGCGTGCCAGCGCGCGAGGCTGGGCGCAGAACTGTCCGAGCTTCATGACGGCATCAGTCCTGCAAACATTTCGTCGGCAAGCCCGGCGATTGTGGGCACCAATCCCAGCACCACAAACGCGGGTAGAAAGCACAACGCCAGCGGCCCGGCAATGAAGACACCAGCCTTTTCGGCGACGGCTTGCGCCGCATCGTGCGCTTGACTGCGGTACGTGGCAGCGGTGTCCTCCAAGGCCTGCGCCAGAACGGTGCCGGATTCGCTTGCGCGGCGCCCAGCCGTCGCCAGAGGCACGAGCGCGGGTGTGGCAGCAAGGCTGTCCCAAGCTGAGTGCGCGCCCACGGACAACCTGGCGGAACACTGTCGAAGTGGCTCGGCCAGCTCAGGGTTTGCACCATCGGCAGCTGCTGCCATGGCCTGCGACAACGGCATACCGGAGCTCAAACAAGCGCCAATGATGTCCAGGGCCGCTGCGGCATCGAGCAGCACAGCCGAGCTGATGCGCTCACCGCCAATGACAGTTCGCACACGTTCCCGCACCTGTGCGGCAATCTGCGACACCCGATTGGTCACCTGTCGGCGTAGGCCTCCTCGCACACGAGCATCCGACTCGGCTACCAACTCGGGCAGTCGGCTGCGGACGGGATTGAACGTCGGCAAGCAGAGGTAGACGGCGATGAGAAGTGCGGCGGCAATCATTGTCCGGCCTCCGCACGATCGATGATGGCGACCGCCCATTCGATGCCCGCGCACACCAGCCCGACACCGATGACCAGCACAATTCCTCCGATACCGCGACTGAGGAACTCGAATGGGGACGCTCCGAAAGCTTGCCCCATGACCAAACCGAACACCGGCAGTGATGCCAAAATGGCAATCGTCATGCGTGGTCCCGCCAGCGCGGCAGACGTCTGTGATCGATGCGCCTGACGAGCCTGCAAATCACCCCGCGCGCAGTCCAGCAACCCAGCCAAACTCAGACCGTGTTGCTGCGCCACCGTCCACATACGCCCAATCCGACGCAGTTGCTCCGAAGACTCTTCGCTCTCCCACGGGTCGGCGAAGTTCGCGCGATGCGCCGCGTGCGCGAGATGGTCAGCCAACACAGTCTCATCCCCTGACCTGCGCAATTCCGACGCTGCCGCGTTGAGCGCTCTTGATGCCGCCGCTCCTGCGCGCAGCTGCGCGGTCAAGGTTTCCAGCGCTACCGCAGCGCTGTCCGCTTCCCGACGTTCACAGCGCCTCTCCCCCACAGCGCGCACTACTGCCCCTGCGGTGCGGCCCAACAATAGCCCGGCTACAACACCTGGAATCCCGGCGAGCCACAACAACACGAGCGCCGGGCCTGCAGCGATGAGGATTGATAGTCCTGCAGTTCTATTCGCACTGCCAGTGCTTACTGCACTCGACCCCGTGGAACCAGCACCAAGTCCAACCATGCGCTGCAACCACTTCAGCCCGCCGGACACCTCGCGGGCACGGCCTGCCAGTGCTCGCGAGCGCACCGCCGCCGAGCTGTCCGGCCAGATAGCGACCGCCGCAGCCGCTCCCCCAATGAGCATCGCCACGCTAAATCCCTCCCCCATAGTTGTTAATCTCCCCGTCTAATCCCCTGGCTTTTCCTCTGGTCATTCCACCGGTTATTCCACCGGCTATTCCCCGCCGACCAGCAACTTCTGCAACGCTTCCCACCCCGGCCCCGGCCCATCCCGAGCAGTCCAGACCTCCACCACCTCCGGTGGGTTACCGCGCAGCAGCCCAATCTGTGCCAGCCGGCGAACATCAGCGCGTTCGACCACCAACACCACCTGCACCGCCGAGACCAACTGCGCATGTAGCCCGGCGCGACCAAGGCCACCGATCAGCCCCAAAGCCTCGAAGCGCGCGACGACATCCCCAATCCGGTTGGCGTGAATTGTCCCCGCCCCACCGCGATGCCCCGTGTTCAACGCAGCCAGCAAATCCACCACTTCGGCACCACGGATTTCGCCTACAACAATGCGATCGGGGCGCATGCGCAAAGCCTGTTTCAGCAACTCCTGCTGCCCAATCGCACCGGCCCCCTCCAGGTTGGCCGATCTGGTCACCAGCTTCACCACATGCGGATGCTGCGGTTGCAACTCCGGAGTGTCCTCGATGCACACAATGCGCTGGTCAGGATTAACTTCTGAGAGCATCGCCGCCAATAGCGTCGTCTTTCCCGCACCCGTGCCTCCGGCGACAATAAACGACAGCTGTCCCGCCACGATTCCCCGCAACACCGGCAGAATCTCCGGTGGAAACAGCCCGACATCGCATAGCTCCGCAAGTCCGCGACGAGCCGGACGCAGCACCCGCAGGCTAATCTGAGTGCCGGTCGCTGACGGTGGTGAAAGCACCGCATGAACTCGCACACCACAGCCGCCGACACCTCCAGGAATATGACCGTCGGCCCAGGGTTGCGCGTCGTCAAGCCTTCGTCCACACCGCGACGCGAGCCGCACCGCATACGCGCGCACCTCGCCCTCGTCCGTGAAGGAAATCTCGGCCCGCTCCAGTCCGTTGCCAGCGTCGACCCAGACCTCGCCCGGCGCGGTGACCAGCACATCGCTGACACCCGGGCGTCGCAACAGCGCATCCAACACACCCGCGCCCACTGTTTCCTCGCGAATCGCGCGTAGAATCTCCAGCACCTTCACATCGGAGACAACCCCCGAGGTCTCTGCTCGAATGATGTCGGCGACCTCGCTATGCGATGCCACCCCAGGCCGCTCCGCAAGCGCCGTCCGCACCGCCGCCAACAGCCTGACGTCATCCATCGCCACCACCGCCGACAAGGGCAAACATCGCTTCCAATCTCCGCGTCAGCTTGCCGACGGTTCCAGCGAGCCCGCCCACATCTATCTCGTGAGCTACCTTCTTGCAGTACTCAATCTCACCAACAATGGGCAGGTCGAGAGCGTATTCCACCTCTTCGACACTGATATCGCGGTGCTGCTGGTACCTCACTGCAAGATTTGGGGTGAACCCCGCCTGTGCACAGATGCTCGCCAAGGGGCCAGCGGCTGCGATAGCTCGAACGGAGGTGGGCAGGACTATGACGGTGTCATCGGCAAGTGCGCCGAGAGTGGTGACGTACTCCACCTGCTTCGGGCAGTCCACGATGACCGTAATTCCGGCATGAATAAGGCAACTAATGGTGCTGGCAATGTGCCGGACATCGTCGGGCCTGTCGGTTCTGTCGGCGCTGTCGAATTTGTTGTTCGCAGAGGCGTGGTTGTAAGTCGTCTCGGGCGTGCGACTGCGAGTCCACGTCAACACTTTCAGAGCGGGTGATCGCGGGCAGGATGGCAGTGCTTCGTAGAGTGCCGCCCCGTCGAGACGACCATCAGCAGCCGAGAAGTCCTGCCACCTCAGTCCCGGTTCCGTTTCCATCCCGAGCACCAGATCAATGCCTCCTGCCAGTGCGTCCGAGTCCACCAAACAGACTGGCTTTTCACGGGATAGAACCAATGCACTCGCCGCCGCAACAATGGAAGCCCCGGCACCGCCGACCGCAGGAACCAACATCAGGCACGTTGCCGTGGAGTCGGTTGTAGTCGCCGGCGTGTTCGATACGGGCTCTGTACCCGGTGCCGTAATCACGTCGGTGCTTGCAGGTGACGCTGGGTTCTGATGGTGGTTCAGGAGGCTCGAGCCGTTTTGGTGATTGGTGGGATTCGGAGCATCCGGGCGTACGTCGCCACGGCCGAGCAGCTCGACAATATCGACGTTATCCGCGGGCAAACTAGCACTGTAAACAGGAGCTAAAACCTTCGCTACCTGCGCATCTTCCGCCTCAGTATCACTGCGGACCAGAAAGATTGCTCCCTCACAATGAGGCCGCCCGGCTAATCTTCGGGCTGCCGGTGCATCGACGAACACCGCTGGTGCCCGACGCCACAGGGCCGATGAAACTCCCGCTCCTGTCGATACTGACGATGGGGAAGGCTCTGGGGCTGATGATGATAGTGATGCTGGCGGCGAAGCAAATGTTTGTGCGGCCACTGGCGCTGCAGCCACAGGTGGCACGGTCTCCTGCACACAGTCACGACCGGTAGCAGCGACTATGAGCGCAACCTCTTCACGCAGCGCCTCATCATCGACGGCGTTGACTACTGGATTTGCTGAAGCCTCGGTTCGCTGAGCCATGGACAGTTTCTTGATTGCCATGGCCATAGCGTGCACTACAGGGCGGATTCAATGATGCCCGCAAGGGGCCAAAACCTCGCTGTCTGTGGATAATTTTCAGACTGTGGATAACTGCAGAACGCCATGTCGCCTTTGCCTTATGGCTACTGCGCGGCCTGACCAATGCAAGTTAGTGACTACGTTTATGTCAGGTGGCGTTGGGTCGATGCGAGTTAGTGACTGTGTTTATGACAAAAATGGCACGAAAAATGACTTGAAAGTGTCATAAACTCATACAGTTTCACATTTGCAGCCCGCAATTTTTACTACGTACCCCTCAACATTGGGCCAAAAAGGGGCGACGCCCCGCGCCGGGGGGGGGGATTGGCGCGAGGCGTCTTTAACCGGCTCGGGGGGGGGATTGAGCCGGGGCGGCCTCGCAGTCTGTTTCTAAAAAGAACAAGAAGGGGCCAGCCACGTCCAAGTATTACATATCCCGAGGAATCTGCAAATACCTTACAAAGGATTTAATGCCCAATATGTTCGATGTCACGTTTCCTCGATTAATCGCGCCCAGGAAATGCCGCGCCCCAATCGCCGCCAAGCCCCCACGACCGCCACCGCCCCAATCGCCCCAGTTCCCCACCCAGCAGTTAAACACTCATAATGCTCTCCCCGAGCCCGACATCCATGGGTAAGCTCAGAGTCTATGAACACCGGCGAGAACAGGGCTTCAACAACGCCGCAGCCGCACGCTTCTACGAACACAGGCATCGTGGACGATGCTCCCGCCACCGCTAACTCTCGCGTCGCTGCGTTCTTTGACCTGGATAAAACCATTATTGCCAAGAGCTCGGCATATGCGTTCAACAAGCAATTCCTCGAGCGCGGCATCATTTCGCCGACGGACATGCTGCAAATGGCACTCAGTCACGCCCTGTACATGTCACAGGGACACGATGAGGCGCAAATGGAGGCCACGCGCGAGCAGTTTTCCGCTCTTATCGCTGGTCACAGCGCCAGGGAACTGCGCCAGGTCGCGATCGAAACCCTAGAGCAGAACATCACGCCGTACATCTACGCCGAGGCCTTGGAGCTCATTCGTGAACACCGCGCACGGGGGCATCAGGTGTTCATTATCTCGGCATCGGCTCGGCAGATTGTTGAGCCCATTGCGCAGGCACTCGGTGTCTACAACGTGGTGGCCACCGAGCTGGAGGTCCGCGATGGGTTCTTCACGGGTGAAACGGAGTTCTTCTGCCGAGGCGAAAACAAGGCTGTGCAGATGCGTCGGATAGCGGAAAAGCGCCAGTTCAACCTGGCCGAATGCTTCGCATACTCGGATTCCATCACTGATGAGCCCATGCTGGCTACAGTCGGCCATCCCGTTGTGGTCAATCCCGATCGCGCTCTGCGCAAGATTGCGGCGGAGCGTGAGTGGCCTGTGCGCCAATTCCGGAATCCCGTCCCGCTGTTTCGCGCGCCGTCGAAACGCAATGCTGCAATTCTTGCCGGCGTCACACTGGCGCTTGGCGCAGGTGCGACGCTGTTGGCACTGCGCAAAAACGACGACGAGCCAAAGGCCGACTAACCCACCATCCAGCAGCCGGCCCGCCTACACCGCTTCGGCGATACCGCGCGCTTCCACGGCACCGGCCTTCAGCCCCTCCAGGTGCAGCAGAATCCACGCACGAAGGCCATCGGCGCTTCCCGACGCGAACCCCTCTGCAGCCTCGACATACTCCTGGCGGTGGCGGGTCCAGTAGACCTCGGGCACGGCCAAGCCACGCGGATCCAGGCCGGTTGCGACAGTTGTCAGCCGCGAGGCGGCGCGGGCGATGATGCCGTTGTGGTACTCGAAGGGGCGCAGAGTCAGCAGCTCACCGTGCACAATCGCCGAGAGCACACCAGCATGAATCTGGCTGCGGCCAGTGATGAAGTCACCGAGCACGTGCAGACGCTGCTCCTTCATCGCGGACGAGAGCTTGTCATCACCGACCGGACGGCCGGCCTTCATCCGCGCCTCGGAACCGTCTTCAGTTTCACCTGCGGGCGATGCGTTCAACGCAAACTTGGCCAGCACCTGCTGCGGAGCGCGCTGCCACACGCGAGTGGTCTCACCAATTGACTCCGGGGAAATGGTGTCGGCAACCCGAAGGGCTGCTGCGAGTACGGGATCGGTGATGTTGCCGTCGTCGGGAAGCGATGGCTCGCCGCCTTCTAGCCACGCCGATGCCCGAGCGCCACGAAGGACCGACTCGGAGCCGGTGACGTTGTGCTTGCGCAGGTTGGCCTTGTGCCTGTGGACGGCCTGGATGGCCTTGGCCGCGACATCAGCGGCATGTGCAACGCCGTCGAGCTGCCACAGGGGCGCGAGGGGGTCCTTGGGGTCAAGCTGCGGGATAGCAGCGCCGGAAGCACCGTCAGCACCATCGGCACCCGATTCAGATGCCTTCGCCTGCGCTGCCTCACGCTCTGCACGCTTCTTCGCCGACACGGAGGACACACCCAGGCTCATCCCAGCTAGGCCACCTTTTCCGGCGCCAACACCATTGCCCACACCATTGCCAGCACCGGCACCAATTCCATCGGCTCCACGCACGTTCTCAGGCTGATTGTTCATATCCCACACCCTAATTCTTCACCGCTAAGTAAGTGACAAACTTATATAGAAATGGTCAAAGATGAGAAAAACTTCAACGAGTTCTTGGCTTTTTCGCCCTTATGGCGCGCCCTACCCACAATCAGAGGTAGTATGGCAGTTTGTAACTGCAGTTTTAAAGTTTCAAACCATCTTTTCCAACCATCTGCGTAGGAGGAAGTACACGTGAGCAACGACGATACGAAGGGTCTCTTTACCGACGGCACCGAACCGCGTGTTACCGCTATCCCGCTGAGTGATGTGGATAGCAACGCATCGGGTGATGCTAGCGTCGGCCAGCTCGTGTCTAATGCTTCTTCGCAGATTTCCGCTCTGGTTCGCTCTGAGATTGAGCTGGCCAAGGCCGAAATTGCTGGCGAGGCTAAGAAGGGCGCAGTTGGCGGTGGCTTCTTCGCGGTTGCCGGCGTCGTCGCACTGTACTCCTCGTTCTTCTTTTTCTTCTTCCTCGGCTGGCTGCTGGATGTTTGGCTGCCAACCTGGGCTGCGTTCCTCATCGTTTTCGTTCTGATGCTGGTCATCGCCGGTGTTGCAGCACTGCTGGGTCTGAAGAAGGTCAAGTCGATCCGCAAGCCGGAGAAGACCATCGAGTCGATGCAGGAGCTGAAGGGGGTCGTGCCGTCGGGGTCGGCGAAGAAGTCTTCGCAGTCGAACGGTATGTACACCTAAAGGCTTGAAAGAAATTGGGCGGGACTTTGTTGGTCTCGCCCTTTTGTCTTATTCAGTCCCGGTTTAAGCCCTTCGGATAAGGTATTTTCCCCTCATGACCTCCCTCAGCGATTCTCTCACTGGCCCCTGGCGTCATCGTCTCATTCACGTCCGCGGCCAGCGCCTACACATCGCCGAGTGCGGCCGCCCCTCCGATCCGCTCGTGTTGTTTATTCACGGCTCGACTGGCGGTTGGTTTGAATGGCGCGAGGTTTTGCCGCTGCTTAACGACGACTCGGGCGATCCCCTCCCCGTGCACGCTGTGGCTATTTCTATGCGTGGCTACGGTCAGTCCGACCGAACACCGCAAGGCTACGATCCGTTTGAGGCGGCCCAGGACATCGCCTCATCGATTCGCTCGTTGGGGCATTCGACCGCGCTGCTGGTCTGTCAGGGGTTCGGCACCTGGGTGGCGTGGACGTTGGCTTCGCGGCAGCCCAATCTTGTCTCCGGAATTATTGGTTGTGGTGCTGCACATCCGAAAGTGTGGCTGAACCAGTTGAAGAGCCCGTGGTCGGAGGACTTCCGCAGTAGCCTGGCTCCTCTGCTGCGCCGTTCGTGGTGGGACTCGCGGCCACGGGTACCGCAGTTGCGTCGCAATAAGTTCAGCACGCAGGCGGCTGAGGCTCGCCAGCAGCGGCTTATTGACCGCATCGTGCGCGAGTCCATGTCCACCACCGGGCAAGGGTTTGCCGAGACCCCCGAGGGAAAACAGACCGCGGAACTCATGGCTGACAGCCTGGCCAGTGGGGCACTCCGCCCTGCACTGGCTCACATGAATTGGTGGACGCGACCGGCTCCGGCCGCTTTCCGCAAGTGGTTGAGTGCGGTGGAGGGCTCGTCGAAAAGCGATGAGCACACGGTGCTGCTCGTCGGCGAGCAGGACACTCGTACCCCACGTGCGCTAGTGGAGCTCAGCTCGAGTCACGTGCGCGTTGTGCCGGATTGTGGGCACTTCCTGCCGGCAGAGAAACCTCAGGCTGTGGTGCAGGCAATCAGGAATCACCTGCACTGGTTGCCGGAGGGGTCTTAGACTCAGGCTCGGCTGAAGCTAGCCGGAACTCTCCTGCGGTTGCAGCTGGGGCTGACCTGCCCACAGACACACAACTTTCCGCTTACCCCGCCACACACTCCTGCGTGCTGATCGCTCCGTAGTTATCCATCGCCTCATCGATGTGTGGCTGGACCTCGGCGTGCGTCAGCGCGTAACCAGTCTGGTCATTGTTCACACCGGCACCGAAGACCAAGCCCAGGATCTGGCCCTGCGGCGTAATCAGTGGGCCGCCCGAGTTACCGTGGCGCACATCTGCCTTCAGAACATAGGCCTGACGCTCGTGCCTGGTCGACGAATAAATATCCGGGCCTCGAATAATGATGTTCTCCGTCACGCGCGCAGGTGTGGCCTTAAAGGGGCCGGACTCGGGAAAGCCCAGCACTACCGCGTCATCGCCCGGACGAGCTTCCTGATCCGCCCACTGCATGGGCTCCAGGGGTAGGTCGGTGGTGCGGAGCAGTGCGACGTCGTCAAGCGGATCGTAGTGCACGACGTTCGCGTCAGCCATGCCGACCACGGTTTCCAGCCGAACAGTGGTGGCGCCAGCGACCACGTGCGCGTTTGTCAGAATCAAATCCGGCGCGATGACAAAGCCAGTACCCTGCAGCAAACGTTCGCACTGCGGGGCTTCGCCCAAGACGCGGACGATGGACGGTCGAATACTGTCGACGACACCTTGCGAAATCACATTGGGGTCGACGGGTTCATCGGGGACGTTCTGCTTGTAGCCGAATGGCGGAGCGATGGCGGGCATTCCATCATCGCGAAGCTGACGGAGGATGCCACTGAAGCCGTCGCTCCATTCGTCGGGCGCGACCTGGTCAATGAGGTTCATGCCCTTGGACTCACGTACCCAGTCGGCGAACTGCCCGGGCACGGCGGTGGCCAGGGGTACGGCGATCATCCATGTCACTACCAGCGCAGTCACGGACTGCACGATGGCACCGAGGCTCGAATCCAGGCCGACGGCCAACGGCGAGCGAATGGTATTCCGCAGCGACTGCCCTGCCACTGTTCCCACCGCATGACCAATCAACGCCAACAGAATCACCGTACCGAGGCCCAAGAGAACCTTTCCCGACTGGTTCTCGACCTGCGCCATAGCTAGCGGCGCCAAGGGCACACCAATGACCAAGCCCAGGACAACGCCCAAAATGGCCATAATCGACGAGACGGCGCCCTGCTGCCAGCCGACGATAAGCGTGAAAATGAAAATCGCCAGCAGCGCAACGTCAAACACAGCGATTGCAGGCATCATCGTCGGCCTCCCTTCAGTACGGACAGTTTTTCACCATTAGCGGAACGCGCGAGCACTGGCAAAAGTTTCTGCACGTTGGTGTCGTCCCACGGTTCTGACCAGCCGGCCACGTCTAGCAAGTAGGACAGCACGCCGCCGGTAAAGCCCCAAACGACGAAGTCACCAACCTTAAATGCCGGTCCTGTCCAGCCGTGATAGCCCAGCATCATGCGGTTGTCCGGATTCGTCAGATGGCTAATTGGCACATTGAGCACCGATTCCGTCTCTGCAGGGTCGACCACACGCAGCGGATGCGGTGCATGCCAATACGCCAACACCGGATTCACCGCGAAGCCAGTCCGCGAAATGTCAATCGAGTCCAGCACCCGCACCGGCGTCACCGTCTCTCGGTTCAGGCCGGTTTCTTCCTCGGCTTCACGCAGCGCGGTATCGATTTCATCCACGTCCTCGGGATCGACACGACCGCCCGGAAAAGCCATCTGGCCTGCATGCTTACGCAGGGTTGTCGCCCTGTGCGTAAGTACCACGCTGGCATCCTCCGGCCGTTGGTGCGCCTCCGCATCACCGCTGATCAGCACCAACACCGCCGACCGCGCCGGATTCCGCAACGGTTTCTCCTGCGTCGAGGAGTCTCGCCGCAACTTCGCAAACGCACGCTTCACGCTTGACGACGAAGCGGAGCGACCGGCCACCTGCTGCTCCGAGTGGCCTGTTGTGGCGTGGCTGGCGCTGCTGGCGTGACCTGCCGCGTCGTGATCAGCACTGACCAGGTGCGGCGGCAAACTATTGGTCAACCACTTCGGCAGATACAGCCCCGAGCTTGCGTCACGATTCCACGACTGTCCCTGAGTCACTTCAATGCACCTCGCACGAGATCAGTAATCTGCTGCGCATCGGTGAATTCACCAGGATGAATGGCCGCCACCGTGCCATCTGCCTTAAACACCACGGTGATGGGCACAACTCGCGGTAGATTCAACGCTGGTCCGACCACGTCGACCGTGTCCGAGTAGGTCGGTAGCTTCACTCCGATTTCCTGCAGGAAGGCTTGGCCACGCCCCGCCTCGCGAGCCGCATGCACCGTCGCCACCTGCACATCTGGGTTGTCCTTGGCCCATTGCTCGATAAGCGGTAGCTCTTGGCGACACGGCGCACAGTTCCACGCCCAGACATTAAGCACCGTCGGCTTGCCCGCGACGACCTGCCCCATGTCCACCAGTTCCACTTGCCCAGCCTCGTTGTCCTGGCCTGCTGAGTCTCCCGACTCCGCCAACAGCGGCAAGCGCACACCGGTCAGTGAGCCACTACCCGCTACCGCCGCGATCTCATCCTTTGACATCGCTGGCGCTGCCGGTGCACCATCCACTTCACCATCACTGCCAGCGCCATCACCATTGCCAGCGCCATCCGCACCGACACTCACACCAGATCCGGTCCCACCACCGTCGGCCTCGTCATTGCCACCAGTGGTATTCACAATCGCGAAAATCACCAGACCCACAATGCTAACTCCCGCGATGAGCAGCGTAATCAGCGATGCCGAACGGTTAACGTCCACCTGCCGATCCTCATAGTGGCCACCATTGTGACTATGACCGCCCTGCTCATTCACGAAAAGTGCTCCTCGACTAGTCCTGTGTCGCTGTGGTGTTGCGCGCGCTATCCCCGTCGTCAAGCGCGGAAAGTTCCTCCCCACTGTAGCCGTCATTAAGACCGGCCAGGTAGAGAAGCCATTCCCTGTCGTCTGACTTAATCAACTTCTCCGCAGTCTCCGGCTCCGCCGGACCCTCGACGCCATACGACGGGCAATCCGCTGCCAAGAAGCACGCCCCGCACGCCGCCCGGCGCGAATGGCACACCCGGCGACCGTGGAAAATCAGGCGATGCGAAAACCACGTCCACTCCGCGCGCGGTAGCACCTCCATCATCTCGTGCTCAACGCGCACCGGATCTTCCTGCTCTGTGAGGCCCATGCGCCGCACCAGACGCCCAAAATGCGTATCGACCGTCAAACCCGGCACCCCAAAAGCATTCCCCAGCACCACATTTGCCGTCTTTCGCCCCACGCCCGGCAGCTTCACCAGCTCCTCCAACGTGCCCGGAACCTCGCCGCCGTGCTGCTCCATCACCCCCTGTGCAAAACCGATGATGTTCGCGGCCTTATTCCTATAGAAACCCGTCGGCCGAACGAGCTCCTCGACCTCCTCCTGGTTCGCAACCGCCAAATCGGCCGGGCTGGGGTACCTAGCGAACAGCGCCGGCGTGGTCATATTCACCCGCACGTCCGTACACTGCGCCGACAGAATCGTCGCCACCGCGAGCTCATACGGATTACGAAAGTCCAGCTCACAGTGAGCATTCGGGTATGCCACCGCCAGCGTGCGGTTGATTCGCCGCGCGCGCCGCACCATACCCAGGTGCGTCTCCTTCCCCCGCGCCGCCGGATGCGCCCCCACCGCCCGACGCCTCTTCGACGTCAGGGATCCCTGCGGGTGCGTGGGCTGGGGTTTGTTTATCTGGTGCGTGCTTAACGACGATGCCTTGCCAGTCGTATCCATGGTCGTAGTGTATCGGCTACCCCGGATTGCAATTCGCGTGCGCACCTTTCGCGGGCCGAATCTTTAGATTCGTCCGGGATGCGGATGGAACCGGTAGCGGCTCGGGCATATTCGGTCAAAAACCAAAGAAGTCATGCCCCACCACATCTTGGAACACCGTTAGCGAATTATTAGTTATAAATACACAGTTCAGCGGCTTTTCACCAGAATTCCCCACAGGCGCAGTGGCTCGTTTGCTACAGTGGTGCTTATCACATCTTGGTGACGGCGTAGTTTTGGGATGCATCTGTAGAGGCGATTTGTCGTGAAATTCGCCCAGGGATGAACCTGCCTTGAAGGCTGGCAGCGGCGTTACCGGGAAAGACCGAAAGTAGTGGGACTAGTGGGACGGGGTAGTTTCTCTTCCTGTTTGGCCACTGCAATCTGTAGTCGAGTGCTAATTTGGCGGCTGCTGGCCTGTATTTACGGTGGTTAGTGGCCCAAGACAGGAGAATTTTACCGTGGATGACGTCAAGGAGATTCTCTCCCGGGCCGGTGTATTTCAGGGAGTCGACCAGGAGGCTGTGCAGGCCTTGCTCGGCGAGCTCGAGACGGTTCGCTTCCCGCGTGGAACCACCATCTTCAATGAGGGTGAGCCGGGCGATCGGCTCTACATCATTATTGATGGCAAGGTGAAGCTGGCTCGTCGCTCAGCCGACGGTCGTGAAAACCTGTTGACCATCATGGGCCCGTCCGACATGTTCGGCGAGCTCTCCATCTTCGACCCGGGCCCGCGCACCTCTTCGGCGGTCTGCGTCACCGAAGTTTCCGCCGCGTCCATGAGTGCCGATCAGCTGCAGGAATGGGTTGGTTCACACCCTGATGTTCCAGCTCAGCTGCTGCGCATGCTGGCCCGCCGTCTGCGCCGCACCAACAATTCACTGGCTGACCTCATTTTCACCGACGTCCCAGGTCGCGTTGCTAAGTCCCTGCTTCAGCTGGCCAATCGCTTCGGTGTTCAGGAAGGTTCTGCTCTCCGCGTGAACCACGACCTGACTCAGGAGGAAATCGCACAGCTCGTCGGCGCCTCCCGAGAGACCGTTAACAAGGCTCTGGCAGAGTTCGCCCACCGCGGCTGGATTCGCCTTGAGGGCAAGTCCGTGCTCATCTCCGATACGGAGCGTTTGGCCCGCCGCGCACGTTAGCTTG
Source organism: Corynebacterium sp. HMSC073B01 (assembly GCF_001838255.1). NCBI lineage: Bacteria > Bacillati > Actinomycetota > Actinomycetes > Mycobacteriales > Corynebacteriaceae > Corynebacterium > Corynebacterium sp. HMSC073B01. The sequence continues at coordinate 132,133 of NZ_KV836138.1, forward strand.
TTGCGCACGTTAGCTTGTGGCGCTTGTGGCGCTGCCCAAACGACTCACATCCCGCAGCCTCTGCTTTTGGATCCCCGGTTCCCGTAGGAGCACATGAAACGCATGAGGCTCGCGGGATTTTTGTTGTCTTCCCCCGCTGGCCTGCCATGCTGACCTGGCATGCCGGCCAAGTTTGGCGCACTTATCGATGCTTTTCTGCCACTTATCGATGCTTTCCCGGCACCTATCGATGCACCATTCACCGATTTCTCCTTGCATCAATCACTTATCGATGCGCTGTTCACTTATGCGCGCGCTATAGCTCATCGACAAGTGGATACCTCATCGATAAGTGATTGAGCTGGCCCCGACGAGGCCAACCCACCCAACCGGCACTAGCCCACCCCAACCAGCACTACCCCAAACAAAAAGCGCGCAACCCGCAAAATTGCAGGTCACACGCTCTTTTCATGCGGCGACTCAAACTCAGCTCCAGCCAAGCCTCAATTAAGCCCAGCCCAGACCAGCAACCGGCCGAAGCCGAGGCCGAAGCCAAAGCCCAGCAATTACTCCCCGTGATCGCGCAAGTAGCGCAGGGTCACACGAGTCGACTGCTCAGCAGCATGACGCAGCACCGGATCGACATCGGTGTAAATCTCATCCACAATCTGGTCGACCGTAGCTTCGTCGCCCAGCTTGGCAACGGCATCCTTCACCTGCTGAAGGCGCAGCTTACGACGCTCAATGTACTTCTGCGTCATTACAGTGATGTCCGGCAGGTCAGCACCATGACCAGGCAGCAGACGAACACCCTTGCCGCGCGAATCCAGCATTTTCAGGGTTTCCATGTACTTACCCAGGTCGCCGTCGGTCTCCGAGATCATAGTGGTGTGGCGGCCAGCGATCGTGTCACCGGTAACGATGCCTTCAACATCGTCCTCACCATCACCAGTGTGGATGAAGAAGCAGACGGAATCAGCGGTGTGACCAGGGGTTGCCACGACCTCAATCTGCGGAGTCACTCCGTCGAGGACGATACGTTCGCCGTCGATAAGCGGATCCTGACCTCCCGCGCAGTACTGAGACTCCAGCTCACGAATCGGCGCGCCGGTGAGCTGGCGGAAACGTGCGGCGCCATCAGCATGGTCGCCATGACGGTGCGTCAGCAGAATCAACGCAACGTCGCCGGCATAACGCTGGAGGACGTTCAGGTGTCCCTCGTCCTCCGGGCCCGGATCGATGACAATGCTGCGGCTATCCCCCTCAGCCTTAATAACGTAGGAGTTCGTACCCTCCAGCGAAGAGTAGCTGGGGTTCGGGCACAGAACGACGCCCACAGACTGAGAAATCTGACGCAGTTGGCTATACGCAGGATGCTCCATGTCCTCTATCCTACGTGGTTGCGCAATCCGGGGAGCGCGCCACGTCGTCCAATTCGGCTCATTTGGGTGTAAGCACGCTTTACGACGCCCCGGAGAACGCAACATTCCCGCTGTTCACGGCAGCAAACACAGCAGCTACTGGGCTACTTCAACGATGATCTCGACTTCCACGGGAGCGTCCAGCGGAAGCTGATTCACACCCACTGCCGAGCGAGCGTGCTGGCCGCGTTCGCCAAAGACGTCGCCGAAGAGTTCCGAGGCTCCATTGATAACGCCCGGTTGACCAGTGAATCCGGCGGCGGAGTTGACGAAGCCGACGACCTTCACGATGCGGGTGACGTTGTCCAGGCCAACCTCAGCATCGACTGCGGCCAAAGCGTTGAGGGCGCAGGTGCGGGCTGCCTCCTTGGCCTCCTCAGCAGTGACTTCTGAGCCGACGTGGCCGACGTGGGTGAGCTCGCCGTTAACGAATGGGAGCTGACCGGAGGTGAAAACGAGGTTGCCCGTGCGCGTTGCGGGTACGTAGGCCGCAACTGGCGCGGCAACGGCAGGCAGGGTAAGCCCCAGGTTCTCGAGGGCCTGGGAAGGAGTGCGAGATTCAGAGTTGCTCATTTGAGTTAAGCCTTTCCACGGCGACTGGGGGCCCGGCGAATAAAGCCGGCCAAAGAAAGATGGCAGCCAACTGTTAGTCAGCTGCCAATCGAAAGCACAACCGCCGTTGTTAGTTAGGTGCTAGACACCGAGGTAATTAGTCAGCCTTCGGGCGCTTGAAGTAACCGACGTGGTTTTCGCCGGTCGGGCCCGGGAGAACAGTGACAAGTTCCCAGCCGTCCTCACCAAAGTTATCCAGGATGGCCTTGGTGTTGTGAATGAGCAGCGGTGCGGTGAAGTATTCCCATTTAGTAGTCATGGAAGCTACTTTATCTGTCCCCCAGCCTCGCGCGCTGGGGGTTTAGTTTTACTTCGATTTAAGTTCGGTTTTTACTTAGCCAGCTTTGCCTTGCGCTGAGCTGCGTACTGCTCAGCGTAGAAGTCGGCCCACGAAGTAATTTCCGGGTGCTCGCGCAGCATTGCGCGGCGCTGACGCTCGGTCAGGCCACCCCAGACGCCGAACTCGACGCGGTTATCCAGAGCGTCGGCACGGCACTGCAGAACCACTGGGCAATGGCGGCAGATAACTGCGGCTTCGCGCTGTGCGGCGCCGCGAACGAACAACTTATCCGGGTCAATATCGCGGCACTTAGCGCGCGGGACCCACTCCTGACGATCGCGGAAGCTCTCTACACCGAGCTCGTAGTCTGGCGTAGTAGCAGTGCGGTTGCGATCGGGAATCGTGGCGGTCATTGTAGCCTCCTCGTGCCTGCGATTTTCGTTATTTCGAAATAGTTTCAACTAAATAGTGCTGAAATTTTGTTGTAAGTCTATTCACACCACCCAAATAATGTCGATTGGGTCACACTGGGAGGGTGGACGTGGCGCAGCTCTAAATACAACAATGCAGGTGGGGCAACTTTTTCCAACAAAAGCACGGGGGTGATTTGCGTCACTATGAAAATCTTTTTCCGGAAACCACCACACGACGAGTTGCCCGGTATTGTAAGGGCGCTCGTAGCACTCCGCCCCCGCTCGCCAGGCGTTTTTCTGGGCTCGCCGGGCATGCCTCTAGGCGGATTTTCGAAAACTCACTTCGGCTCAATCCGCCCTACCTTGTAGTGTGATTGCTGTGAATAAAGGTTCGACGCTGTTCAAGCTCTCCGTTGCCACTGTGTTGGCTGCGTTGATTGTGGCCAGCGCCCTCTTTCCTCTTGTGGGCGGCTCGGCCTACCTCGTCGCGCGCACGGCTGATGAATTCGCGTCGGCGTCGCGGTCGGTGATTTCTAAGGACGCACCAGGGGTCACCACTATTACGGATCGGAATGATCAGCCAATTGCGTGGCTCTATGATCAGCGGCGGTTTAATGTGCCGTCGGAACGCATCTCGCCCGCTATGAAGGACGCGCTGGTCAGCGTGGAAGATAGGCGCTTTTATGAGCACTCTGGTGTGGACTGGAAGGGCACTGCTCGTGCGGCGGTAAAGAACTTCATGTCCCAGTCGGTGCAGGAAGGCGCCTCCACAATTGAGCAGCAGTTGATTAAGAACCACACGCTGCTGGTGGACGCAGAGTCGGAGTCGGAGCGCCGCGCTGCTACTGCCACGGATTATGGTCGCAAGATCCGCGAGATTCGCATCGCGTTGGATCTGGAAGATGAGCTGACGAAAGACGAGATTCTGACTAAGTACCTGAACTTGGTCCCCTTCGGCAATGGCGCTTTCGGTGTGGAAGCTGCAGCTCAGACATACTTCGGCATTCCCGCGTCCGATCTGAATGTCCCGCAGGCCGCTCTGCTCGCGGGCATGGTTCAGCAGTCCTCCGGGCTCGATCCGTATACGAATCCGGAAGGTGCGCATGCACGGCGTAACGACGTGCTTGCGGCTATGGAATCCACGGGGGCAATCGGCCCGCAGGAGGCTCAGGACGCCAAGGCAGCTGATCTCGGCATCCTCCCGGAGCCTCAGCGCCTGCCGCAGGGCTGTATCGCGGCGGGCGATCGCGGTTTCTTCTGTGACTATGTGGTCTCCTACTTGGAGAACCACGGTATTGAGACCGAGAAGCTCAAGCGCGGTGGCTTCCATGTGAAGACCACACTGGACCCGCGTGTGCAGGACAGCGTGCAGGAGTCTCTGCGTCAGCAGGCCTCACCGACTGCGGATGGCGCAGCCGAGGTTATGAGTTTGCTTGAGCCTGGGGATGACTCCAGGAAGTTGCTCGCGATGGCGTCGTCACGCGTATACGGCCTCGATGCGGAACAAATGCAGACCGTGCAGCCGCAGCCATTTACGCCGGTGGGCAATGGCGCGGGCTCGATTTTTAAGATTTTCGCGGCGACGTCGGCGGTGGAAAAGGGGCTGGGTATTGACACCAACTTCCCGGTGCCGCGTCGTTATGAGGCCTCCGGGCTGGGCACCGGTGGCGCAGAGGGCTGCCCGCCGGGCCTGTACTGCGTGGAGAACGTAGGTAGTTTCCCGCCGTCGATGTCGCTACGTGAGACGCTCGCACGGTCGCCGAATACTCCTTTTATTCAGATTTCGGAGCTGGTCGGCGTCGATGGCGTGATGGACATGGCGGTACGCCTGGGCATGCGCTCATACACGGAGCCGGGCAGTTTTGATGGTGAGTCCTCGGTGGCGGACTATGTCTCGGAGCATAAGCTCGGCTCGTTCGTGCTGGGTCCGACGTCGGTGAATAACCTTGAGCTGTCCAATGTCGCTGCCACCCTGGCCAGCAATGGCCGCTGGTGCGAGCCCTCTCCGATTGAGTCAATCACGGATTCCAAGGGCAATGCGGTCAAGCTGAATGTGCCACCGTGCGAGCAGGCAGTGGAGCCGGGTGTCGCGCACGCGATTGCTAATGCGCTCAGCAATGACGCCACCGATGGCACCGCGAAGGATGCCGCGAAAGAGCTGAATTGGGAAGGCCCAGTCGCGGCTAAGACCGGTACCACCGAGTCGAACCAGTCTGCGGCATTCCTGGGCTTCACCGGCGGCCTGGCCGGATCGGTGTACGCCTACAATGACACCCCGACTGTCACGGAGCTGTGTACGTCACCGCTGCGCCAGTGCCCAAGCGGCAACCTCTTTGGTGGTCGCGAGCCCGCGCGGACATGGTTCGGCGCAGTCGGCCCGGTTATCGAGGATTATGGCGGAAAGAACCTCCCACCACTGGATTCGGACTACGGCCTGGGCACCTCGATCACCCAAATGCCGAATGTGGTGGGCATGCAGAAGGCCGAGGCCCGGGAGACCCTTAAGAAGGCCGGCTACAAGGTAGAGGAACGCACAGTCTCCCTCACCGGCGAGTCGCGCGGAATCGTGGTCGGGTTGGATCAGCCGCCGCTACTACTCAAGGGTGGCACCGTCACAATCCGCGTGGCCGATGGCACCCGCCGTCCGACCCCGCCACCAGCGCCGTCGCCACGACCGGACTCGACGACGACCCGGCCGGATCCGCTACCGCAGTTCCCTCGCCCGAACACTCCGCCAGCGCCGAGCTTGCGGGATCTGATTCCGCTGCTGCCGTTCTAGTTCACCCTAGAAGGCAGCTCCAACGCTTATCGCCGAAAAAGGAAACGGCGAAAGGTCGCGCTAGCCCTGCAGGGCAGCCTTAACGGCCTCGGAAAGCCGCTTGCCATCGACCTGGCCAGCGGCCTTTTCCTTAGCCACCTTCATAACCTGGCCCATGATCTTCATGCTCGGCGCGTCATCGCCAGCAACCTCGGCCACAGATTCCGCGACGAGGTTCTTCACGGCGTCGTCGTCAAGCTGTTCCGGCTGGTAGCGGGCGAAAACCTCTGCTTCGGCGAGTTCGGCGTCGGCAAGTTCCTGACGGCCGTTCTGGGCGTACATCTCAGCGGACTCGCGACGCTTCTTGACCTCCCGCTCAATCACACGCAGCACCTCGTCATCGGTGAGCTCGTGCTTGGAGCCGGAAACCTCCTCGGTCTGGATGGCGGCCTTCAGCATGCGCAGCGCCGCAACGGTTTTCTTGTCGCGGGCCTTCATTGCGGCGGTCATATCGGAGACAATTGTGTTCTTCAGTTCACTCATACGCCCTAGATTACCGCTGTAGTTGATAGTGTCTCTGTCATGACATCGCGCGCTTTTTCCAACCGAATTCTGCGGTCTGCCGCAGCTCTCGCCACGCTCGGCTTGACGACGTTCATCTACGCGAACCAAATCGAATTGCGCGCATTTAAACTCCACCGCGTTCAAGTTCCCGTGCTGGCACCCGGCACGCTCGCCCGGGCGGGAAAGCGCGAGGGTGAGCCTTTCCGGATTCTGCATGTCTCCGACTTCCACATGCTCCCCGACCAAAAGTTGAAGCAGAAGTGGGTTGCCAGCCTCGATGCTCTGAACCCTGACCTGGTGATTAATACCGGCGACAACCTGGGCAGCGACAAAGCCGTTCCCAGTGTCCTCGCAGCGCTCGGCCCCCTACTGAACCGTCCGGGTGCCTTCGTGTTTGGCACCAATGACTACTTCGCGCCACGGCCCGTCAATCCGCTGAAGTACCTGACGGGAAAGAAGCGCAAGCCCTCGCGCGTCGAACTACCGTGGCGCGGCATGCGCGCTGCGTTTATCGAGCACGGTTGGCAGGATGCCACCCATGCCCGGCTGGAGTTTGTCGCGGGCGGAGTGAAGGTGGCACTGTCCGGTGTGGATGACCCTCATCACGAGTTGGAGGATTATTCGCAGATTGCCGGTGCCCCGAATGCGGATGCCGACATCGCTATCGGCCTGTCGCACTCGCCGGAGCCCCACGTGTTGGATGCTTTTGCGGAAGATGGCTACGACCTGGTGCTTTCTGGTCATACCCACGGTGGCCAGGTGTGCCTGCCCGGAGGGAAGGCCATTGTGACCAACTGCGGTATCGACCGCTCGCGGGCCTCGGGGTTGTCGCGCTGGACCGAGAAGACGTGGCTGCACGTCTCCAATGGCCTTGGCACTTCCCCTTACGCCCCGGTGCGCCTGTTCTGCCGCCCGTCCGCGACCTTGATTGAGGTTGTGGAGCGGGATTCGTAGTTCGTAGGGTGCGACAGGGCCTGTGATCCCCACACACAGCCCGTTAAGCAGGCGTTTTGCATTCTTGCTCGGCGTCGGGCTAAAGTAAGTCCTCGCAAGCACAGCGCTGGAGCTATGCTCTAGCTTGTGTCTGTGGCCTCGGGGTATGGCGCAGCTTGGTAGCGCGCTTCGTTCGGGACGAAGAGGCCGTGGGTTCAAATCCCGCTACCCCGACCATTTAGAACAGGTTGGTGATTTGCACTTTTCAGAAGTGTGGATTGCCAGCCTGTTTTTCTATGCGCATCCTGTCACCCGTTTGTCACCTATTCATCCGTTCATATGCTGCCAGGTCGATTCCCATCCCCGAATAAGTGGCGTGAATCGCCGTAGTTTCAAGATTTGCATGTCCAGGCCAATATCGTACGGTATTTACCGGCACTTCCCTTCCGAGCCAGTTACAAGCCGCACTATGCCGCAGATCGTGCACAACGAACCGGCCGTCACGACTCCCAGGTTTTGAGCTCCTTTGTCGTCCGCATCAAGCTTCGACGTCTTCGAGAAATTCGAGGTCTGCCCCAAGATTGAGCCATTGCACAGCTCGGACCTCTCGACTCGCTGTCAGCATCCTCGAAAAAATCGAGAACGACGATAGAGCAATCACCATTGAGGAACTCGTTCAGCTGTCCGTTGCCTACCAAGTACCAATTCAGGCAATCGTCACACCGTGGGAATCCTTGGGAATGGAAAAGCGCCCACTACCGTCCGGAGCCGATCGGAACAGTTCCGAAGGGAACATCCAGAAGTGGTTGTTCCATGGCAATTACCCCACATATCCAGACGTCATCACACGAGACGGATCCTCGCTTGAAGGTGCTACCAGCACCTTGATGTCCAGTGCCCCACCGCACTCAACGAACTAGCGAAATCCCCCACCCCAAAGACTTATTAAAAACTCACGAATGAAGCACTTAAAGGGGTTCTAATTCCGATTCAGGTGGCAATCACTTCATTCATTGATGAGGTTTCACAATGGATCGGATTCGATCCATTTACATACTTCGATGATTTCGAGAACAACTCCCAGTCACTTTGGCCTCCGGATTTGAAAGAACAGCTCTTTGCCACTGAGCTACCTGATGCTGCTAAAAAGCTAGAGTTACTCAAGCAAGCGCATAATACCGTAAAGCACCTACTACACGAAGCCAAAGATGGTCTATTAACAGACCGTCGCTGCACCACGCCGGAATTCCCAGCCTGCGTCGAAGAATGGGTGCAGCCTCAAGCGATAAAACTCATAAATTGGACTCGAATTGAATTGGCGATCGAACATGCAATTAAAAAGCAGTAGGCCTCATCAATCAACGGGTTTTCGCAGCTGATACCGTTAGGTTAGATTTAGCCTCACCTAGCGAAGGCAAAGGACGAATGGAGAACATTTCGCCGTCTGGAAATGGGACGCTCGAATCCATCGCACGGAGAATCGGTGATTTTATACAGGATCGAAATTAACCAGCATCTGGGCCGGGCTAGTTTTTAGGACCGGGTGGTTTGAGTGCCTTCCTGGGTTTGGGCCTCTGGTTCGCCTCCGCGCAGCTGACAGGCACGGTGCTGCGGGATATTCCTGTCGATGACTCCGGGCAAGCCTCCGCAACGCAAAGCACCGTGCTCCTGGGGCAGCGGTGCGGGCCTTAAGCGAAGGCATGGCCAACGCCGCGCAGTGGTCGCTCGTCGCCGCCACCGCATTCCTCGCTCTGGGCTTTGTTGGTGCACTTAGGGTTCGCCGTGCTGCGGGGGAGAAGGGTGCCCCCCCCCGCAAACAACGCCGATCTCGGTTCCCGCGTTAATCGCGTCCCGAACTGATTTTCCACCCGCGTGCTGCTTTGCGTTGCTGCCAGAAGTGACGGTAGATACCGGGGACAACGGAAAGCTCAGAATGCGTGCCCAGCTGGCTGACTTGCCCGTGTTCATCCAAGACTACGATTTGATTAGCAGATTTGATTGTATCCAGCTTATGGGCGATGACAATAAAAGTAGATTGCTCCCGTAGCTCGTCCATCGCAGCAAGGATGTTTGCCTCATTTTCTGCATCGAGCGCGGAAGTAGCCTCATCAAAGAGTACAATCGGCGCTTGCTTGAGAAGCGCGCGAGCTACAGATACGCGCTGGCGTTCACCACCGGATAGAAGCCGCCCGCCTTCACCAACAGGAGTATGCCACCCTAGGCGGTTGGCAATAGAAGTCACGCCTGAAAGATCAGCTGCGCGGAAGACTTCCTCATCGGAGGCGTCGGGACGACCAACGCGGATATTAGCGATTAACGAGTCGTCGAAGAGGTAGACATCCTGAAAGACCATGGACAGTCTGGACATTAACTGTTCGGTTCCAAGCTCGCGGATATCTACGCCGTCAACCATCACCGCCCCGGAATCTACATCCCAGAATCGCGAAATAAGGCGCGCAATTGTGGTCTTTCCGGAGCCAGAAGGACCGACAATGGCGGTAACGGTGCCTGGTCGAGCACGGAAAGCGACATCTACCAATACTGGTTTATCGCCGTATCCAAACGTGACATTACGCAGCTCTACACTTCCCGAACCATCGCCTGGGCGCGGAGTAGTGGGTTCTGGCAGGGAAGGGGCATCGGTGATGAGCTCAGTTTCTGTGAGCGCGATACGACCTGCGTCTAAACCGACGAAAGAAGAACCCAGCTGCTCAAGCGTGCGGGTAAACCTCAAGCTGATTCCGATGATCGCAATTGTTTCTAGTGGCGATAGGGCGCCTTCAACGGCAAGATCCGCGGAGACCATAATGAGAGCCACGATGAAGATCTGCACTACTATGCCGTTGAGTAGCAAAGCTAATGTGGATACCCATAGCTCGCGTATTCGTGCTTTATGGTCGATTTCTAGCGCTTGCTCTAGTGGCGCAAAAACTTGTGATTGTCCTGCCGCGCGCAGGGCTGGTTGACGGTTAGCAAATTCTACGATGCGCTGGGAGAGCTCTTTACTCGGCCCGAGTGCGCGGTTCGATGCTTTCTTACGAATCCATGCAGCCAACTGCATCACCACGAGCGCCAATGGTGCGATGATAAGAAGGACCAAGCCCAGCTTCGGGTTCCAGAAACACGCTCCTACTAACAAGGTGACAAGTGCCGCGCTATCGCGGTATATCGTTCCTTGAGTATGCGCAATGGTCTCGGCCGCCACCATAAAGCGATCTGAGACGAGGCGAGATAGGCCGCCGGTATTAGCCGGTACGAACCAGCCGAGCGGTAGCGTTGCTAATTTATCACCCACAGTCGTGTGCGCGGTTCGGATGAAATCCAAGGCCGTGTGGTAAGAGGCCATGGTTGCGAAAAATCGTAGCGCAAAAGATACGAGCGCAATTGCCAAAAGAATCCACATCAATGGTGCGATCGTCGTATCCCCATCGAGTGCCTTTGTAAGTGGCACGAGCGTGAGAACAGCGAGGCCGTCAAGCACGCCAACGATAAGCGATAGACAAGCATGCCTTTTATTGAGCTTATGGCCTACAGGACTTTGCAGCTTTTTGACACTGCGAGTGAGTAGCGGATCAAGAAGACGCGAACTAGCAGGCGTAGTGGCATTAGACATGAGAATTATCCTTCATAGGCTCGAGGCAGATTATTTGGTCTACGCCTTGGATGGACTCCGGCTTGTGGGCGATGACCAAGACGGTCTTGCCTCTGACGAGTGTGGCTAGAGCTGCTTGAATTTCTGCTTCGCAGTCAGGATCAGTTGCCGCAGTAGCTTCATCTAGGATCAAGATTGGGGCATTGGTAATAATTGCCCGTGCAATAGAAATACGTTGCTGTTGTCCACCGGATAAAGAGATGTCCTCACCAACAACGGTGTCGAGCCCAGCCGGTAAAGCGCGAATATCAGCAGCTATGTGCGCGGCCTCTGCTGCTTGCCAGATCTCTTCATCGCGAGCTTCTGGGCGTGCAAGGCGAATGTTTTCCCGAATACTCATGCGCAGTAAGTGAGGATCTTGTAAGACGAAAGCCACAGTGCGGTACAAACTGTCGAAAGTGAGATCACGGATATCCACGTTGTTGATAGTGATTGTGCCCGAATCTGGATCCTGGAAACGCGCCAGCATCGTTGCTGCTGTGGATTTGCCAGACCCGGAGGGGCCAATCAATGCCGTGACAGTGCCTGCGTTTAGTTGCGCAGAAAAGCCTTGGAGGACTGGTGCGTCTGGGGCGTAGCTAAAGCTGACCTCATGGAACTCCACCTCCATGTCTTGACTACTGGCATCGAGGCTCATTGAGCCTTCTTTCACGTGGGAAATTGTCATGACTTCATCAAGGCGCAACGCCGCATTGCCAGCGAGCTGGTAAGACCACAACATTCGGCCGACGGTTTGAATCGTGCCCGGGATCACCAGCGCAATCAACGTTGTTGCGATGACTTCAGCGACCGTGACATAGCCACCAGCTATCAGCAGGGAACCGACTCCTACATTGATAAGAATGAGGACAGGAACCGCCACCACAGACTCTGAGATTGCGGAAACACGCAGAAGCGGACGTACCCACTCGTAATAGAATTCCGCGAATTTTTGGGCAGCTTCGCGATATCGAGCGTGGGCTTTGCCAACGGTGCCGAAAGCCTTGACGACGGAAATACCTTCGGAGAACTCCACCGCAGTCGCAGAGACCTCACCCAGATAATTATCCATTTCCGCAGTTTTTGTGCCCATATCCTTCATTGAATACGCTTGGATTGCTAGGAAAATGGGCACAGTGGCAATAGAAAGTAGACCAAGGCGCCAATCCAAGATAAAGGCATAAACCAGAAGCGCGAGGGGCGTAAAAATCGCGGCAACCTGCTCTACAGGAGCATGGGCTGTCAGGGTGTGCAGAGTTAACGTATCGTCCTCGACGGCTTTGCGAACTTTGCCGGAATTAGTCTGGCTAAACCACGAGAGTGGTGCTTTCGCAATAGCGGTAATAATTCGGCGCCGGTTAATCCCCACCAGCTTCGCATCAGCGAAGTGGGTGATCGCAAGAGCAAGGAAATAGAAGAATAGCTGGCCCAAAAATGCAGCAAGTAGCCATTTCACAATGGACGCGACGTCATCAGTATTGCCGTCGATTAGAGCATTTCCCAGTGCCACCAACGCGACGTAGGGTGCTACGGCGAGTACCGAGGATACAAGCGCGAGAAACTGTGCGAAGTAGATGGTTGTTTGCACTGGGGCCAGTAGCTTTTTTAGAGCGACCTGGCCGGCTTTTAGTTTTGCGCGAGCCTCTTCTTCCGGTGACGCACCGTGTGATTCTGGTGCGTGGGTTCCGCTTGATTCTGTGGAACTTTGTTTTACCTCAGACATTTCTTTCTCAATTCTTGTTGATGTCAGTCATATCGATGATTCTGGTGACTGATTCTTGGATGAATTCGTGGTCATGGGTGATGACGATGACCACTGCTCCGCTTGCTGCAAGAGATCGAAGTAGCGCAGAGATGGATTGCAGTTGGCGCCAGCCCACGCCAGAGGTAGGTTCATCGAAGATGTAGATCGCTGCTTGCTCGGCTTGGGCTGAAGCTATGGCTAAGCGTTGCCGTTGCCCACCGGACAGAGACTGCGGATGCCGTTGAGCCATTCCTGCCAGATCGAGGCGATGGAGAATCTCATTGACATCGATGTGGTCCCGCTTCTTCTTTGCCAGTCCGAGCGTGACTTCTTCTTCGGTGGTGGCTGCGAATAATTGGCGGCCAACATCTTGCATCACCATGTACGCGGCACGTCTGCGGGCAGCCGCTCCTACTCGTTTGCTGTTCAAACGGAGACTACCGCCGCGTTTGGGAGAAGCAAGACCACAAATGATCCTAGCGAGAGTGGTTTTTCCAGCGCCGTTGGGCCCGATTAAGGCGGTGACTTCGCCGCTGGGGAAAAATGCGTGGTCAATGTTTAACACCTCATGTGTGCCATAAGAAAAACAGATGTTGCTTAGCTCGAGTCCGCTCCGCTGGGGATCGGCGTTTTCGAGCGTGGGTGGTACCGGCACGCTCGCGGGCAGGGGAACGTGGTGTAAGCTGCGTAGCCCCAATTGTTTGCGTTCGGGTTCGTCTAAGGCATAAAACTCCTGAGCGTGGAAACTCCGCGTTATTTTTCCCTGAGTCAAGTAAATAACTTGGTCAGCGATATCTTTTAAGAAAAAGAGGCGGTGATCAGCGATAATGATCGTTGTGCCTAATTCCTTCAAGCGGTGTAGCACGCGTGCAAGAATATCGATGCTTTCCATGGAGAGATTGGACGTGGGTTCATCGAGAAGCACGAGACTGCCCGGGGACACAAGCGCGCATGCGCATGCCACGGTTTGTAACTGTCCACCGGATAATTCTTTGAATCGCCGGCCCCGAAGATCGTTAATGCCTAGTAGCTCGACCGCTGATTGAATCCTCGACTCAATTTCTTTGGGATCTACACCAAGGTTTTCTAGCCCGAAGGCCAATTCTGCATTGACGCTTTCAGTGAAAAATTGTGTCCTTGGATTCTGGAATACTGAGGCGCTGAACTCGATGGCTCGGGACAGCGGTTCTTCCGCAGGGGTAAAAGCCTGGTCATCCTTTATAATAGTGATGGTGCCTAGTAGCTCTCCTGGATTGAAATGGGGGATGAGTCCGTTGATCAACTTGAGTACCGTGGACTTTCCCGATCCGGAATCACCGGTAATCAGTAGACACTGTCCTGGAGAGACAGAAAAAGACACATCAGATACGCCTTGAATGCCTGGTCGAGCTCCCAATGGATATGTAAAAGAAACGTTGTGGGCGTCTACACTGGTTGCGATACTGCGTTCGTTCATAAGTGGACCTCCGTGGGAAGCCAGACAGAGGCAACAACGAGGCCCAACCCAGCTAGTGCAGTTGCATCGACAAGCTTGAAGGAAAGATCGGCGGTGGTGGTTGGGCGTGCGGGTCCTCCCAATCCCCGGACAAGAGCAGAGGCAGCGAGCTCATCACCAGCGCGGACGACGGCACCTAATAAGGGGATGACCAGCATCGCGGACGATTGTGTGGGCTGTGTGATCCAGCTTTTTACTCCAGGCTGGAGACCCCGAAGGACCATGGCATCGCGGATGGCTTTGGCTTCTGCCACGATGATCGGCAAAACGCGCAGGAATACCGCCGGTGGAATGGTGACCCAGCCTGGTAAACGCAGGTCCCGCAGTGCTGAGGTCAACGTGGATGGTGTGAGAGTGAGCAAGCCGAATGCGCCGATGGACATGCTGATGACAAAACGGCTTAGCCACGAAAAAATTGCCGCTGAAAAAGCGAAAAATGTGGAGCCAGGAAGCTGTAATAGGCCCCAATACCCTAGATAGGATAATGCAAAAGCGCACAGGCAAATAAGACCATAGTGTGGCTTTACTGTAGCTAGTGCGATGGAGCTGAAGGCGATAGAAATCAGCAGTGTCGGTAGGTGGCCGTGGCTGAGAGCTACCGCATTGATTACTAGAACAGAAAGCAGCACGGTCCGTGGATCGATCGAAGATCGACGAAGCACGCCCTGTTTTTGCAGGCTCACAGGAGACCAGCGCTTTCAAAGTGTTTGCGGCTGACGCGAACTCCGACCTTTCCGCCGATAAAGCCGACGATGAGCGCACAAATGGCCAGTACTCCAATGGTCCATGGCTGGAAGATATCCGACATAGCATCGGCATATTCTTGCCCCATTTGGTCTGCGATATCGACGTAGTAGGAGTCCGTATCCAGAATTAGCGGGATAAAAGGCAAAGAAATCCAGACACAGAAGACGCCGTAGGCAATAGGGAAGGACTTGGCAATACTGAGGTGGCTTTTTGTAATAATCAAATCCGCGATAAACCCTAGAATTATGCTTCCCAGCAGGGTCCAGAAGTAGTGTCCGGTGAGCATGAATGCTAGTCCGTTAATACCACCGACGAGGGTGAAAGCACCCATTTTGGGCGTGCGGGCGGCATAAAGCGCTAGCACGATTCCGTTTGCGATTGCCGCGATGAACCATCCAATAAACATGAATTGTGGTCCTGCGAATCCAATCATTCCGCTTACAAAGGTGATCACAAAGTAAAGTGCAGCAAAGATGCCAGCGTTGATGAGATCTCTGGTGTTTAAACGTGCCGTCAACCCACTGGATGAGCTTGTACTCCGTGTGGACGTAGAGGACTGTTGGGTCATAGTAAACCTCGATTCCTGAATAGTAAGCAAGGTAAGGCTCACCTAAGATGTATAATACTTTTTATATACTGTTTCTAGTTTTGATCTGAAGATTCACCGTTAATGGGGGTGAATGCAGATAAGCGGTTTTAGGGATCATAGAATAACTATGGGTCGGGCTGGTTTTTAGGATCGGCCCAGGTCAAGACATCAATGTTGATCAGTTTGCGCATCAGATTGAGATAGGTTTGGCCAGTCGGTGAGAAGACCGCCAACATGTCAACGAGCTGATCTAGCCGGTAGTAGGCCACCGAGTAGTCTGCTTGGCAGGCCGCAACACCAAGAGCACAGGCAATATATGTTTTGCCGGCCCCAGTCGGGGCGAGGATATGAATGTTGGTTGGGTTTTACCGCCAGTTCGTTGCCGCGATTCTCTTCAACTGCCGCAGGTTGATACCTCGTTCTTCTGCCCTGGTAATTTCAGCCAGGCTGGCGTTTGGAGTAGCGGAACTTGGCTAGGCTGATTGCTTTGGTGATATTGCGTTGTTGGCGTTGCGCATAGGCTTCGTCGACTGCTGCGAGGAAAATGTCTTCTGGCAGGGCGTCGGCATAGGCTTCGTCGCTGACGATCTCGTAGAAGATATCCGCAAATGTAGATACGCGGAGTTTGCGCATTTTCGCCCGCATCACTTCATCATCAATTGTGTGCAACATGCACTAAAGCAGCTTGGTCGGCCACACCCTTTTGAATACTGCTTAAAGTCAACGCGCAGGAGCGGGCAGAACAGGTCCGCTCCTGCGCGAATTGACGTCAATTACTTAGTTCGCCGGTGGTCGGCTCATCATGTAAAGCACCATTTTTGCTTTGGTTAGTGCTTTAACCGCATGTGGTAGGCGCGTAGGAAAATGCACCATTCCACCGGGACGCAACGTCACCGTTTTACCGTCCCCGCTGATTTCGATTTCACCTTCAAGGGCTTGAACAATCACTGGCATCGCGGCGGTGTGCTCGGATAGTTCCTCTCCCTCGTCGAACGAGAACAACACCACGTTCACCCCCTCAGCGCGCATTAGCGTTGTAGAAGTGGTTGAGTTCGGACAATACTCAACGCGCTGCGCAAGGTTTTCAATAAACCCCAGTGCGCCGGCTGATGATGGTTTGAGTTCAGTCATCATCAGCTCTCCTTTGCTTCCAGGTTAGCGGCGGGTTTGCGCGCGACGATAGCGATGCCGGTTAAACTGTCGCGGTATTCGTTGAACGTTGCGCGCATATCCAATATGCGGCGACGCAACTCCTTATCACGCGCAACGTTACGCATAATTCGCGCAACTCCGACTATGCCTTCATCGGCTAGATTACGACGTGGGGACAGCAAAGCCATCGGCTCATACCCCACCCACTCGATACAAAAACCCGCCTGCTCTAACAATCCGCACCATTCACTGCAAGTAAGAGGGCGAGCATTAACCCTAATCGTGCGGGCTAGGCGCTGTCGCAACTGGTCCGCAAACGCCGCGTCTATGCTGTCAGGGGTGAGTCCAAGTTCGTGGATCGCATAGCAACCACCTGGTTTAAGCAGTCGGAACGCTTCGGCGATGATCCCTCGCTTGCCTTTATCGCCTTGCATGGTCAGCATCGCTTCACCAACCACAACCTGAACTGATTCGGACTCAAGGCCGGTGTCTTGCGCACTGGCATTTACAACTGCGCCCCTCGGCCCAACAACGGCCTGCACTCGTGCGACGGCATCTGGATCTTGATCCACGCCCGTGTAGGAGGCGATTCCTTGCTCAAGCATGAGCATGGCCGTACGTCCCAATCCCGGAGCGAATTCCAACACTTTCTTGCCAGATAGATTGGCCGCATCCAACAATCGATTCGTTAGTTTCAATCCGCCCGGGCGTAAAACTCGCTTGCCAGCCCGGGCAAGCACCCAATGGCCTGCCGCAACATGAGTTGACCGGTCATTTTGCGGAAGGCAGGGTTCATTTTTATTTGTGTCCAAAATACCAACATTACCAGAGCCACTTAGGCAAGTCTAACCTAAGGGTCGTGTTGTGTTGTTAGAGAGGATTGCGCAGACTCACTCAGCGCCCTCACCATTAGAAAAGACGTATTACAAACATAACGAGGGAGCGAGTCGCCATATGCGAGCGATCTCCAACGCCGCCCACAAAAATCTTCACCTCGGTTTTTCTGGGGCCCCAAAATCTGGGCATATTTGCAAAAATGGAAGTTTTGTAAATAGGGCTTAGTTGAATGTGTGCTATTTGCTAAAGATCTTGTTCTTTTGCAACTTCGAAACATGGTCGATAAAACGTTAGGAATAAGATGATGGGAACCTACAAGCCGCTGCGTGTCTTGTTTCATAAGACCAACTTGGACGCTGCCAGTGCTGTCAATGCAGAACGTAAAAACCGTCTGAATAATCCTGCGACCGTAAAGTACCCGTACCACGTTGGAAATAACCCCCTATTCGCTGTTCTCACTCGCAACATCTATGAGTTGTCGGAAACCATATAGAAAACAGAACAGCAAATTCGCGAAGCGTGGAATGTGTTACCTGGCGTGACACAAAATCACTATTTCTACACGCTTCTAGTCGGAGCTCTACGCAGACATCAGCCGTCGTGCCGTTTATAGCGACGACCCAGAACCAGCGCAGATGTGGAGGTTGATTTACGTTGACAAATTCCCAGCAGCATGAACGCGACGTGCTCTACTCACAAATTGAGAATGGATATGGGAGCGTAGTCTACTCTCATGCTGCACAAGAAGAGCAACGCACACGACTCCCCCGGACCGAACACCGTATCAAAGTGGCCCAGATTGTGCTGTCCGCGCTTTCAGCCGCTGGACTGGTAGGAGTGTTCTTTACCCTGCAGATTTGGATAGCCTCCATCACTGCGGTTATCACCTTCTTCCTGCTGGTTCTCAACTCGTACAGCTTCCGGCTCGAGATCGGAGCCAAGGCAGCACGACACCGCAAAGCCGGTGATCAACTGTGGCTCCTTATACGAAAGTACTTGTCCCTTCTGGTAGATTTCCCAGAGCTCGACATCGCCGAAGCCCGGAAGCGTCGTGACGTGCTGATAGCAGAGACCGCTGAGGCCTACTGCAATGCGGAACGTACCGATGATAAGAGTTTCAGTACCGCCCAAAAACCCTTAAAAGAGGACGGACTGAAGTAATTCACCAGAGAAGAACTCAACAAGCTTTTGCCGGAGGCACTTCAGAAATAGCCCCTCAACCCGAACTTGACAACGCAAGCTACAATCAGCACCCGGTAGGGCTATTTTTGCCATAACCGCAGTCACTAACTTGAAGCAGCCCACCGCCAACTTGAAGCAGCCCACCGCCGCCGCCCATCACCCGTTCATTTATTTATTCACTACTGGATCCAGGAAAACTGCATCCGCACAGCCTTACCCCACTCCCCCAAATGCCCCTTTCACCCCGCGTAGCGCAATTTCGTGGCTGTTAGTCTGTAGAGGTACGAACTTTTTTAACAGCAATGTGAAAGTAGCCCCCAAGTGACGCACCTGGCAGCAGCTCTGGCATCAGCCAGCTCCTTTACAGCCAGTCCTCCGTCGGCGACCGCACCACCAGACCAGACATTGGCTTCTGAGTTTGCGTCCGGCGGCGTATCGGCAACATTGAATTCTTTAGATTCCGTTCTTTCTGCCCCGGCAACTAATTCTGCCCCGGCAACTATTACCGCCCAAGCAAGCAGCTCCGCAGAGCACGCGACAACGCTCGCAGCCCAAGCAGCTCAAGCCACCCAAGCAGCTCAAGCCGCCCAAGCCTCCGCCGACAGCCTGACCCTCCTTTCGGTCCCGCTGCTGGTCGCGGTTGCCCTGGCGCTGACCCCGCTGTTTGTGAAGCTCCTTGGTCGTCACGCAGGCTGGCCCATCGTCGCGTTTTTTCTCGCGTCGGTGGTCCAGCTTTCGCGTGTAACGGGCGATATCCTCGACGGCACCACCTTCACCTGGTCCCGCGTCTGGTCCCCGGAGCTAAACGCGGCGTTTGCGCTGAAGCTCGATCCTCTCTCCATGGTGTTCAGTTTCTTGGCGCTGTTGGTGGGCTCGATAGTCTTCATCTACTCCACCGCGTATTTGCCGCCGAAGAAATCCGCGATGAGCTTCTACGTCCTGATGACGGCGTTCATGCTGGCGGTTTTGCTCCTCGTACTTGCCGACGACATCATGCTCCTCTTCATCGGGTGGGAGCTGGTCTCGATGGCGTCGTTCCTGCTCATTGCAAGGTCGGGCTCGTCGGGCGAGTTGGGCTCGTTGCGCACACTCCTGCTGACCTTCACCGGCGGCCTGCTGCTTCTGGCCGCCCTCGGCGGTGCGGTGTGGCTGACCGGTTCCACGAACCTCACCGAGGTTTTGGCTTCGCCTGAGTGGGAGGCCAACCCGACAGCGCGTAGCCTCATTGCCGCGCTGGTGGCCCTAGGTGCTTTCACGAAGGCAGCTCAGTTCCCTTTCCACGCCTGGCTTCCAGAGGCCATGGCGGCAGCAACTCCCGTCTCGGCTTTCTTGCACGCTGCGGCCGTCGTCAAGGCGGGCGTTTACCTGCTGATGCGTTTTTCCACGGTCTTCGCAGACGTGCGCGTGTGGCAGTTGCTGCTGATTGTCATGGGTATGTGGACGGCTGTTGCCACGGCCTACTTTGCGCTGCAGCAGACTGACTTGAAGAAGCTGATTGCGTACTCGACGGTCTCGCAGTTGGGTTGGATTGTCGCCACGATTGGCGTGGGCACGAAGTTCGCCATTATGGCTGCGGTTGTGCACACCATTGCGCATGCGATGTTTAAGTCTTCGCTGTTCATGATGGCTGGCGTGGTTGACCATCAGGCGGGCACGCGCGACATTCGTCGCTTGGGTCCGCTGTGGAAGCAGATGCCGTGGAGCTTTGGCTCTATGATTTTCGGTGCGGCATCGATGGCGGCAATTCCGCCATTCTTCGGCTTCATGTCGAAGGAGGGCATGCTGACCGCATTCGAGGGCGCGCCTTTGTCCAATACCGGTGTCGTCATCCTGCTGACAGTGGCGGCGATTGGTGCGATTGGTACTTTCGCGTACTCGGCACGCTTGGTGTTCGGTGCGTTCGTGGATGGTCCGCGCAACGTTGACCACATCAATGAGGCCCCGATTTCGCTGTGGCTTCCGGCCGCCATCCCTGGCGTGCTGAGCCTGCCTGCAGCCTTCGCTGCCGGCGCTATTTTGAACCGTCCGCTGGACCGCGTGGCGGATACGGTCGGTCAGCTTCCGGCTGGCACGACTCAGGAATCGCACTTGAGCCTGTGGCACGGCGTAAACGTGCCGCTGATTATCTCTGTGATTGTGCTGGCTGTCGGCGTGGGCTTCATCTTCGCTCGTGCTCGCGTAGGCGCCGTCATGGCCGACCGCAAGCTCTTCCCGTTCACCGGCGTGGAGGCAATCAATGCGTCGCTGAGCGTCTCGCAGCGTGTGGGTCGCGTGCTGGCCAAGATGGCGCGTTCGCATCAGCCGTCGCGTCACCTGCTGCCACTGCTTGGTTTGCTCGCGGTGTACGCCCTGGTCATCGCAATCGGCCCGGGTGTCGGCGGCGCTCCGGTGCTACCGAAGATCGACGACATCGACCACCTGACCGATCTGATTCCGCTGGTCGTTGTCCTGATTGGTGTGTGGGCCACGCTTCGGGCAAAGAACCGTCTGCAGGCGGCTGTGCTGCTCAGCGTCACCGGTGTCGGCGTCACATTGCAGATTCTCCTGCTGGGCGCACCAGATGTGGCATTGACGCAGTTCATGGTGGAAATCCTGACTGTCGTGCTGATGATGCTGGTGCTGCGCTTCCAGCCGCGCGCGTTCTCTGAGACCTCAAAGAACCGCCAGGCTTCCGCCGCGGTCGTGGCGGTTGCTGTGGGCTTGGCTACGTTCGGCGCGGTGTGGTTCCTCACTGGCCGTCGTCAGTTGCCTGAGGTTGCGCAGTGGTACATCGACAACACTGAGAAGGTCACGGGCGAAACCAATATTGTCAACGTGATCCTGGTTGAGTTCCGTGCTTTCGATACCATGGGTGAGCTGGCGGTTCTCGGTATGGCGGGCGTCGCGATGGCAGCGGTTGTCACGTCGATGCCTCGCTTCCCGCACCTGCTCGATCAGCCCTCCCCGCTTGCGGAGCCCGCTCTGAACTCCATCATGATGCGCTGGCTGGTCCGCTGGCTGTCGCCGGTCCTGTTCGTCCTGTCTGCCGTGGTTCTCTACCGCGGCGGTACCGCTCCGGGCGGTGGCTTCAACGCGGCGCTGATCGGTGCCGCCGCCGTCATGCTGATTTACCTGTCCAAGGACCGCGACGAGCTGGTCTTCGGCAAGAAGACCCCAGTGGCGCTCAGCGCTGCGGGTGTCATAACGGCAATCGTCACGGGCTTCATCGGTTTCGCCAAGGGGTCGTTCTTGGCACCGCTGTACGGCGAGTTCCTGGGCCAGCACCTCACCACGGCATTGCTTTTCGACGTCGGCGTGTACCTGGCCGTCATCGGCATTGTGGCAACCGCGCTGAATCTCCTGGGCGGCCCGAACCGTCCTGGTATGACCGGGTCGGACGATGTGCTGCAGGATCTCTACTCAGACCGCTCGAGCTTGCGGGTGCCGCCGGAGATGGGCGTGTTCGCCTCAGAAACGGAGAACACCCCCGCCCCAGCTCATGCCACCGTTGAGGAGGCCAAGAAGTGATTATCGCCATCATGGCTGCCGTCCTCGCAGGCGGTGGCACGTACCTGGTGCTACAGCGCGGCATGCTACGCACCATTATCGGTATGACTCTGATTTCGCATGCCGCCAACCTGATTATTTTGTCCACGGGTGTCGGTGCCTGGCGCGGCGAGCCGCTGCTGGGCAACGAAGCCACTGCGGGCGCTGGCGCTGCCGAGCAGATGGCTGACCCGTTGCCGCAGGCATTCGTGCTGACGGCCATCGTGATCACCATGGCTGTGACCGCCTTCATGCTGGCACTGGCTGGTTTGGGCCGCGATGACGACACTCGTATTCATGAGGACCGCGAGGCTATGCGGCAGCTGTCGACGGCTGGTCGTCGTGCGGGTAAGAATGTTCCGGCGGACTCGGACTCCACGGTCACCGGTACCCCAGGGGTCTCTTCGGCTCCGGATAAGTTCCCGCGCGAGACTCCTTTCGGCGGTGACGAGAAATGGTAGAAGCCTCTGCAATGACCTCTGCAATGTCCCCTTCAACTCTGTCTTCACTACTGCCACTGTTTGCGGCACTGCCGCTGATTTTGTCGGCAGTCACAGCCATCCTGCCGAAGCTGTGGATGCGAGCGACGATGGGCATCGCCGTTCCGGCCCTATCGTCGCTGGCTGCGTTTTGGGTGATGTTCTACGTCACTGAAAACGGCCCGGTCGGCCATGGTGTGGGTGCGTTCCCCGGTGGTATCTCGATTCCTTTCTTGGCGGACACGTTCTCCATGCTGATGCTGGGTGTGGCCGCCGCGGTGGTCGCCATCGGTAACTGGTTCGCCCACGTCGCGGGTGAAAATACCTCGCGGTTCTTCCCCTCCCTGACGCTGATGATGTTGGCCGGCATGTCGGGTGCTTTCCTGACTGCCGATCTGTTCAACTTCTTCGTGTTCATGGAGGTCATGCTGCTGCCCTCCTACGGCCTGATTGCAGTAACCGGTACCTGGCACCGCCTGGCTGCTGGTCGTAACTTCGTGCTGGTCAACCTCTTGACCTCCACGGTGCTGCTGATTGGCGTCGCGCTGATCTACGGCTCGGCGGGCAATGTGAACATCGCAATGCTGGCCGACATGGCCAGCGAGGGCGGCCCTGGCGGCACGGGTGTGGTCGCGTTGGGCATTGTCATCATCGCACTATGTGTGAAGGCTGGTTTGGTTCCGGCGCACACTTGGTTGCCGAGGACGTACCCGTCGACAAGCCCTGCGGTGATGGCGCTGTTCTCTGCGGTGCATACGAAGGTTGCTGTGTACATGCTGTTCCGCATCTACGTCGTGATTGTGGGCATGAACCCCTCCTGGCACTGGCCGATCATTATCATCATGGCAATCTCGATGCTGGTCGGCGCGTTTGCTGGTCTCGCCGAGAACACCATGCGTGAGGTGCTCGCCTACCAGATGGTCACGGGTATGCCGTTCATTCTGATTGTGCTGGCGTTCACGGATGCTAACGACGGCCAGGGCGCCAAGGCGGCACTGGCTGCGGGTATTTTCTACGCGATCCACCACATGGTGACTGTCGGTGCCCTCATTCTGGGCTCCGGTGCGGTGGAAGAGACCTACGGTACGGGTACGCTCTCCAGGCTTTCTGGGCTTGCCCGCCGCGACCAAGCAGTCGCTTGGGTGATGGCGGCAATGAGCTTCTCCATTGTTGGTTTCCCGCCATTTTCCGGTGTGTGGGGCAAGGTGGGCATTGTCTTCGCCTCTGCCGCTACTGGCGATGCCCGTTCGATTATTGCAATCACCGCAATCATCGTGGCCTCGCTGGGCTCGCTGCTAGCCATGATTCGGCTGTGGCGCGCGGTCTTCTGGGGTCGCCCCATGCAGGGCGTGGATGATTCGGTTCGCGTTCCGGGCGCGCTGGTTGCGCCGTCCGCCATGCTCGCGATTGTTTCCGTGGCAATGTTCGTCGCAGTCGGCGCCGTTACTTGGGCGACCACCGGTGCGGCTGATGCGCTGCTGAATATTGATGGCTACCGCGAGGCCACTCTCGGCGGAGTTGAAAACGCCATCGGAGGTATTTACTGATGAAGTTCCTGCATATTATCCGCTATTCCCTCTGGCTGGTTTGGCAGGTCATTGTGGCTGCGACGGACGTGGTGCGCGATACGCTGCGCCCGAACCAGAAGCAGCAGCCGGTGCTCATTGGGCTGCCGCTGCGTGTGACGTCTGACCTTGAGGTCACTCTCTTTGCCGAGTCCATCACCATGACCCCGGGCACGCTAGTCTGCGGTGTCCGTGACACCGATGCGGGGCGGTTGTTCATCATCCACGCAATCTTCGGTGCCGACCTGGACGCGCTGTACGACTCCCTCTACGACATGGAGGAGCACCTCGTTCCCAGCCTCCGCGATGTCCCCCGCCCGAAGGCGTTCGTCTTCGAGGAGTACAGCGCGGGCAAGTTCATTGACCCGGATGCCGTCGTCGGCGTTGCCGCTGAGGTCGACCATGGTCTGCCGCTGCCGGATGGCATTGCCTCCAAAGGCGAAGACAAAGGAGCACGCTCATGAATGACACATTGATCGATCCCACCGCAGTACAGGTAATCAGTGGCATTGGCATTGCTCTATGTTCAGTGGCGCTGCTTGTGGGAGTGGTGCTGATCTTCCGGGTCAAGGGCAATGTCTCACGCGCAGTGCTTTCCGACGCTGCCTTCTACCCCATGGTGGGAGTGTTCCTCACAACTGCCATGCTGCGGACTACGGCCATCACTTTCGATATTGCAATGCTGGCGGGTCTGCTTGGCATTTTGTCGACCGTGGGCCTGGCCCGAGTTATTTCCCGTGGCCGCCGCTAAGACCGATTAAGGACGAATCGCAATATGAGTATCGCTTCAATTCTTGTAACTATATTGTTTGCCGTGCTGGTCATTGGCGGATCTTTGTACCTGCTCCTGGCGGGCGTGGCCATGTGGCGCTCTAAAGATGCCTTGAGCCGGTTGAACCAGCTTTCAGCCGGAATCATGGTGGGCATCCCCGCACTGGTGATTGCCAACTTAGTCCTAGAGGCCGACCAGGGCGATTTGACGTGGGGCAAAACCCTCACCGCCATTCTGGCCATTGTTGCTGTCCTGGTCGTCGCTACTGTCGCCTCCGAGGTACTTGGACGCGCGGTGCTGGGTGCCCGTGACGGCTCCGCTGAGGACTACGTGCCGGAGCGGTAGCTAGCGGCACGGGAAGCGTCCCGCATACGCCGCTTCCGGCCGGTTTCAGAGCAGCCTCTCAGCGCGCTCCGACACCCCCTTTAGGCCACCCGGCCTACCCAAAAGGGGGTATATTTCCCCACACTTTTGGCCTCCCACAATGTGATGTACCTCTCATAGGCTATGGCCCGCTCGTTAACTCCGTTTATGCCCCTAAATTGAGTGGCAGTTTTTGCCGTTAACTAAGCTTTGGTTTTCCTTGCTTAGGGACCCCTTAGTTATCATTTTTGATGAATTCGCCGTTTGCCTGCACCTTTGTGACACCAAGAACAAAACAATCAATGCAATTCCGGTAAATTTTAAGAAAACAACACTCTTGTCATCCGATATTCAGGCAGAGGCCGGAGTCGTCCCGACCGACTCAAAACCGCCCTCTTTCCAATATTTTTAGGCGAATTTGAGCGAGATTCAGGGGACACAACCGACCAGAAGCGGGCCGAAGCACTTATTTTTTCATTGCAGCCCCTTGCCCCATCGGTTAACTTAATTTCTGTGAGTCAGCCAAGAGCGACTCAAAATCTTTACCCCCGAGAACCTAAGGATTTTCTCATGTCCTGCTCCGCAGAAGATATCGCAACCATCCTCGAAGCCCTTCCGGCCGTCACCGTCGAGAGCCCGCTGCCGGCTTTCGAGCAGCTGGCTGGCAACGACATCAACTTCGCAAACGTTGGTGGCGACCTGAACCTGCCGTTCGGTAACGACTTCCTGGACATCACCTCCAACGACGACTACTCCACCCACGACTCCAACGACGTCACCGTTTCCGACTTCCTGAACCCGGAGACCCACGTCGACCAGCACAAGGACTTCGACTTCCTGAACCCGGAAATTTCTGGCATCAAGCCGAACTAAGCTCCCGGGCTTCATGGCAGGACAATAGCTCCGCCAATCCTTGACACAATAAACCGCCAGTCTCTAATAAAGACTGCGGTTTATTGTTCAGTTAAAACCGATATTCTTCATTTCGTTACTGTCTAAAAGGAACACCAAAAATGGACGTCACTCCTATCGTTGAGGTTCTGGAAGCAATGCCTTCCGGCCCGACCGTCAACGTCACCTTCGAGATTAACCCGACCATCGATGGTGATCTGACCCTCCTGGAAACCGGTGACTGGAACGCTCCGTTCGGCCGCGACTTCATGGACATCAACATCACGAACGATCAGTCCACCCACAATGACAACTCCACCCACGTCTCCGGCGTTGAGGCTGACAGTGTCTCCGACGCTGCCGAACAGGGTCGAGAGGTGTCCGAGTCCGCCGACGAGGCTGACGAAGCTGCAGCTGCTCCGAAGTCGATTTTCAACGGCTCCCCGAGCCTGCCGGGCATCGGGGTCTAAAACAGCTCACACTTAGGGTTGTTCCTTAGCCGCCCCAAACCGGGTCGGCGTGCAGGCAACCACCAAGCCCGTGGCTGTCATGCACAGACAGAATTTTTAAATAAGCGTTAGCCCTGCAGATGGTCAAACGACCTGCAGGGCTAACGCTTTTCTATTTACTTTGATCTACCGCGTGGATGTGGGGTTAAGTGACAAAAAGTGTGTCCGCTCGGTG